>JAPLJI010000005.1 GCA_026388655.1 Pseudomonadota bacterium | reverse complement strand
TTGGCGGACCTGGGCGCGGAGGTGATCAAGGTCGAGCCGCCCGCCGGGGAGATCACCCGGACCTATGGTCCTTTCCCGGGGGATAAAAAGGAAGCGGATAAAAGCGCCCTTTTCCTTTATCTTAACGCCGGCAAAAAAGGGGTATCCCTGGATCTCTCCACCCGGGAGGGGAAGGAATCTTTTAAGCAAATCATCCGGAGTGCCGATATCCTGGTGGAAAATACCCTGACCTCGAAGGAGCTGGAAGAAGGGGGCCTGGGGTTCCCGGAACTGGCCCGGATCAATCCCGGCCTGATCATGGTTTCCATCACCCCCTTCGGGCGGACGGGACCTTACAAAGACTATCGCGGTTATGACATCAACTGCTCGGCCTTCAGCGCTTTAAGCATGACCCTGGGTTCCCCGGATCGGGAACCGCTCGTCATTCCTTACGATCAGTGTGATTTCCAGGCGGCCTGGCACGGGGCGTCCGCCGCCCTGACCGCCCTCCTGGCCCGCCGAAAGACCGGCCGGGGACAATTCGTCGATATCTCCACCTCCGAGGTAATGATCTACTGCGTCCGGGGGATGTACCTGGTGACCCGCTGGGGGGGATGGAAGCGGAAGGGGGCCCGCCAGCTGGTTTCCGTCTATCCCACCGGATACTTCGAATGCAAAGACGGTTATGCCTGCATCGCGACCCAGACCGCCAAACAATGGAGGAAATTCATCGCCTTGATGGGCGAGCCGGAATGGTCCAAGGATCCCTTCATGCGGGATGCCCTCTCCCTGGGGGTCCAGAACCCGGATGCCGGCGACGCCGTCTTGAAACCCTGGCTCAAGCAGTTCACCCGCGCGGAACTGATGAAGATGGCCCGCGAGAACGGGATCACCATGGGGACGGTTAACCGGATTGATGAAATGGTGCAGGAACCCCATCTGGTCGAGCGAAAATTCTGGGCCGAGGTAAACGATCCCCGGGCCGGGAAGGTGAAACTCCCGGGTTTGTCCTACCAGATGAGCGCGACCCCCTGGAGGATGGATAACTCGTCACCGCGCCTGGGAGAGCATAATCAGGAGATTCTGAACGGGAAAAATCCGGCGGCTCCGGCTCAAAAGGAAGGGAAGAAACTCAAACGCCCCCTGGAAGGATACCGGGTCCTGGATTTCGGCTGGAACTGGGCGGGGCCGTTGGCGGCCCAGATCCTCGCCGATATGGGGGCGGAGGTGATCAAGATCGAGTCGAGCACCCGCCAGGACGTGACCCGCTTCCTGGATTACGTCAAGCATTTCTTTCGCCATAACAACCGGAGCAAGCTTTCCGTCACGGTGGATTTGAAACAGCCGGGAGGGGTGGAACTGGTCAAGCGGCTGGCCCGGATCAGCGATATCGTGCTCGACAATTTCAGCGCCGGGGTGATGGAGCGGAACGGACTTTCCTACGAGGCCCTCCGGGAGGTTAAGCCGGATATTATCTGCATCTCGATGTCGATGGCCGGGCAGAAGGGCCCCCTGAAGGATATGAAGGGTTTTGCCTCCATCGCTTCGAGCTTCGGCGGACTGGAAGGGCTGGTCGGCTACGAAGACACCGGAAGCATCGGGATCATGAGCTTCGGCCTGGGAGACGTCAACATCGGCATCCAGGGGACCTTCGCCGTCCTGGCGGCCCTCTACCACCGGGAACAGACCGGGGAGGGGCAATTCCTGGATGTTTCCCAGATCGAGGCGATCGTGTCCCTGATGGGGGAGCCGGTCCTGGATTACTTTTTGAACCAGAGGGTCCCGGGACCCCGGGAGAATTTTCACCCCCACCTGGCGCCCCACGGATTGTACCCGACCAAGGGCGAGGATCAGTGGGTTTCGATCGCGGTGGGAACCGAGGAAGAATGGCGGAAGTTCTGCCGGGCGATCGGGGAGCCGGCCTGGACCAGGGAGAAAAGGTTTGCCGACCTGGAATCCCGCCTGAAGAATACCAAGGCGCTGGATAAATTGATCGGGGAGTGGACCCGCAATTACACCCATTATGAAGCGACCGGAATCCTCCAGAAAGCCGGGGTGGCCGCGGCGCCCCTCCTGGGAATCGAGGAAGGGGAGCAGGACGCGCACGTCAGGTTCCGGGGGGTCAGCCAGATGATGGAATACCCCGGAGAAGACCCGGAAAAAACCTATCTGACTCCCTGGCGGCTGAGCGACACGCCGGGCGGGCTGGATCGGCTCACCCCCAGGCTCGGCGAGCACAATGAATATGTTTTCAAGGATCTTTTGAAGATGTCGGAAGAGGAGTACAAACGGATGGTTGAGGAGAAAATTATTTTATAAGGTTCAAAGTTCAGGGTTAGAAACAAAACAAACGATGGAAATAAGAATTCCGAAATTTTTCTTTGAAACCTTGAACCCTGAACCTTGAACCGTTGAACCATTTTGTAGATAAGGAGGATTAGATGAACGAATACCCGTTGCTTTTCAGCCCGCTCAAAATCAAGGGAATGGAATTGAAAAACCGGGTCTTCATGCCGGCCATGGGCCTCGGGCACAGCAAGGACGGGCACGTCTCCGAACTGGACCGGGTTTTTTACGGGAAAAGGGCGGCCGGCGGGGCGGCCCTGATTATCCCTGAGATTATGATCATAGCGCCGGAGGGCGGCCCGGGCGGGATCTTCCGGATCTGGGATGACAAGTTCATCCCGGGTATCAGGAAGCTCGCGGATGAGATACACCGTCACGGGTCCAAGCTGGCCATCCAGATCGCCCACATGGGCGGGCAGCTGGACCCGAAGATAAACGTGGACGGAAAAATCTACACCCCGATCGCTCCCTCTCCGATTTATTTCATCACCGGGGCGACCCCCAGGGAAATTACCCCGGGAGACATGGAAAGAATCATCGAGGCTTTCGGGCAGGCCGCCCGCCGGGTCCGGGAGGCCGGGGCCGACGCGGTGGAGGTGCACGGGGCCCATGGCTATCTTCTTTCCCAGTTCCTCTCCACCCGTTACAACCAGCGGGCGGACGAGTATGGAGGTTCGCTGGAAAACCGCATGCGTTTCCCGCTCCAGGTGCTGAAACGGGTCCGTCAGGCCCTGGGGAACGACTTCCCTCTGATCTGGAGATTCAACGCGGCCGACAAGCAGCCGGAGGAGGAAGAGAACCTGGCCGAGGGCAGGGCTTTCGCGAAAAAGCTGGAGGAGAACGGGGCGGACTGCCTCAATGTTTCCACCGGCAGTTATTTGGATTTTCAGCTCCTGGTTCCCCCCATGGAGGTGCCGTTGATGCATAAGGTTCCCCTGGCCCGGGAAATCAAGAAACTGGTGAAGCTGCCGGTGGCGACCTCGGGCCGGATCCGGACCCCCGAGCAGGCGGAAGAGATCCTGAAAGCGGGCTCGGCCGATCTCATCGGCCTGGGGCGGCCCCTGATCTCCGACCCCGAATGGGTCAATAAGGTGAAGCGGGGGGAGAGCAAATACATCCGGCCCTGTGTTTCCTGCCTCCAGCGCTGTCTGCCCCTGGAGAGCAAGATCAATCCCGAGGCCAAGGCCCGGTGGGGGGCCTATTGCCTGACCAATCCCGACGTGGGCCGGGACCTGGAATATAAAATCGAGCCGGCGGGCGACAAAAAGCATGTCATCGTGATCGGCGGGGGACCCGCCGGCTGTGAGGCCGCCCGGACCGCCGCCCTCCGGGGGCACCAGGTCTGGCTCTTTGAGCAGGAGAAGGAGCTGGGGGGCGCCCTCCGCTATTCCCGGATGATGCCGGGCCGGCAGGACTGGGGTTACCTGGCCCAGTTTTACGTCAACGAGATGGAAAGGACAAAAGTTAAGGTCAGTCTGGGTAAGCCGTTCGAGGTTTCCGCCCTGAACGAGATTCTCCCGCAGGTGGTAATCCTGGCTACGGGGGCGAAACTTTTCATTCCCCGGATTCCCGGGATCGACGGACCGAACGTAGTCCCCTATGAGGCGGTTTTGAAGGGCGAAGCGAAGGTCGGCACCCAGGTGGTCGTCCTGGGCGCCGGCGAGACCGGTTTGGAGATGGCGGATTACCTGGCGGAACAGGGCAAGAAAGTAACCGTGGTGGAAATGCGGGGCGTGCTCGCTCCCCGGATGATTATTTACTGCCGTCAGTTCCTCTTCGAAAGGCTGGATCGGCACCAGGTGGAAACCCTCACTGATACCGCGGTGAAGGAGATCCGGCCCGGCCAGGTCAGCATTCTCAAGTACGGCAAGGAAGACGCCACCCTCAAGGCCGACACCGTTGTCCTCTGCACCGGGGTGGTGCCCAACAATCAACTGGTGGACCGGCTCCGGATGCTGGTCAACGATCTCCATATTGTCGGGGATGCCGTCTATCCCCGCGGGGTGGCGGAGGCGATCAACGAGGGTTCAATCATCGGCCGGGTTATCTAACGTCCGATTTCTCAATGGTGGATAAAAAGAATTGGTGGTCGTGGACGGAGAGGAGGCGAAAAAAATGAAGTTTGATACCATGTTGACTCCACAAATGATCAAGGACATGACTGAGCAAGGGTATTGGATGAACAAAACTTTTTCCGATTATCTTGACGAGGCGGTGGAGAAGGTCCCCGACAAGGTAGCCGTTATATATCAAGACCGGAAGATCACCTTCAAGGAGCTGAAGGAGGAAACGGAAAAGCTCGCGGCCGGCCTGGTGGATCTGGGAATCCAGAAGGGCGACATGGTTTCCGTCCAGCTCCCCAACTGGCCGGAGATGAGCTTATATACCCTGGCCCTGGCCCGGATCGGGGCGGTGATTCAGCCCATGCACGTGGTCTATCGGGAGCGGGAAATGGAAAAGTTTTTAAGCTTCTGCGAATCAACCGCCGTGGTCATCCCTCATGAATACGGCGGTTTTAATTACGCCCAAGCCATTCAGGAGCTCCGGCCCAGACTTCCTCAGCTCAAGTACGTGATTGTCGTCGGAGACCAGGCCCTCAAGGGAATGGTCATCCACTCCGACGTGATGAAACCGAGCCCGGAGAAAGAAAAGAAACTCAAAGCACACTTGGAAAAATCACCGCCCGACGCCAATGATGTCATATTTCTCAATTTTACCTCTGGAACCGAAGGGGATCCGAAAGGATTCCTCCACACCCACAATACCCTCCTGAGTGGAATCGCCAAAGCGACGGAGATGATGGAGTCGTTCGCCGGAGGTAAAATTGCCAACGACGTGATGATGGCCCACAGCCCGATGACCCATACGTTCGGGTTTCTCAACACCCATCAGGTGGTGCTCAGGAAGATCACGGTGGTTTTGATGGAGAGATACAGCCCCAAGGCGACCCTGGAAGCGATTCAGAAATACAAGGTGACCAATATGTCCGGGACCCCCGCCCACCTGATTGGGTTTTTAAATCAACCGGAGTTGAAAAATTATGATTTAGGTTCTTTAAAAAGCATCGGTACCGGAGGTGCTGCCTGCCCGGTCCAGCTGATTAATGAAATTTGGGAAAAACTTCACTGTACCGTTTCCAATGCTTACGGAATGGGGGAGAACATCCTGCACACAATCACGCTCCCCTCCGATCCTCCCGAGGTAATCTTTGAAACGGTGGGGAGGCCGGTGACGGTGATGGGCGTGGGGCTCCGGATTTATGACGAGAAGCGCGAGAAAGAGCTCCCCCAGGGAGAAGAAGGGGAGATCGCCTTCTGGGGGCCGACTCTCTTTGTGGGTTACTTTAAGATGCTGGAATTGACCAAGGCGACGCGGACTGCGGACGGGTGGTTCTTTACCGGGGACGTGGGCCGAATCGATGAAAACGGCTGCCTCCGGCTCGGGGGAAGAAAGAAGGAAATGATCAACCGGGGCGGGACCAAGATCTTCCCGCTCGATATTGAAAACCTCCTCCACAGCCACCCGAAGATCGAAAGGGCGGCGGTGGTGGGGTACCCGGATTACCGCTTGGGAGAGAAGGTGGGCGCTTACGTGGTGCCACGGGAAGGGCAGACCATTACCCTGCAGGAGATCGAGGAGTTCCTGAACGAGCAGAAGGTGATGAAATACAAGATCCCGGAAAGGCTGGAGATCGTCAAGGAACTGCCCCTGACCCCGACGGGCAAGGTCCTGAAGCGGCAATTGGAGAAAGAGATCGCCGAGAAAATAAAAAAGGAAGCTGCCAAAAGCGAGGAGTTCTAGGGCTCAAGGGGCCAAGGGGTCAAGTGAGAAATAAGAATAAAAAAATGTTTTTGATCGGATTCTTAATGGTTAATTCTTTTTCCCTGGAACTCTGGAACCCGGTTTTTTAACAAGGAGGTCACATGAGTTTTAAATACCTGTTTTCCCCGATCAAGCTGGGGCCGGTGGAGATCAAGAACCGGATCGTGATGAGCAACCACGAGACCGGCTTCGGTTTTTTCTCCTCGGGACTGCCGGAGGACAAATATATCGAATACCTGAAAGCTCGGGCCAAGGGCGGCTGCGGCCTGATCATCGCCGGGGTCTGCGTCATCCATCACTCCTGCGCGAGTTTTGGAAACGAGGAACCCCTGTCCCCGGCCGGCCTGGCTCCCCGCCTGAGGAAGCTCGCGGACGCGGTGCATCAGTACGGGACGAAAATCTTTCTCCAACTTGTCCATCTGGGGAAGGAGTCGGACAGCACCCTGAAGCTCAAGCCCCTGATTTCCTTCTCGCCGATTCCCTCCTTTTCCACCCGGGAGCGTCCCAAGGTCCTGAGCGAAGAGGAGATCCAGGAACTGATCGACGGATTCGGCGGCTATGCCCGGGCGGCCCGGGAGGGCGGTTTTGACGGCGTGGAGCTCCACGGCTCCCACGGTTACCTGATCCAGCAGTCCTGGTCGAACTGGGGCAACCAGCGGACGGACAAGTGGGGCGAGCAGATGGCCTTTTCCACCGCGGTCCTCGAGCGGGTGCGCTCAGAGGTGGACAATTCGAAAATGTCGGTGGGTTTCCGGATCAGTTCGGACGACCTTCACCCCGGCGGGATGGACAACGAGAAAATGCAGGAAGTAGCCAAGAAACTCGAGGCCACTGGCAAGGTGGACTTTCTGAACTGCTCGGCCGGTTCCCAGTTCGGGCATTACACCCTGGTGATCGGGCCGTGTTACGTGCCCCTGGGGATGTTCGTGCCTTTTCACGGGCTGATCCGCGGGGCGGTGGAAAAGACCCCGATTTTCGCCTCGGTGAGGATCAACGATCCGGTCCAGGCCGAAAAGATTCTCGAAGACGGACACGCCGATCTGGTAGTGATGACCCGCGGCCAGATCGCCGACCCCGAACTCGCTAACAAGGCCCAGGCCGGGAAACTCGAAGACATCCGCCACTGCATCGCCTGCGTGCAGGGCTGCATCAACCGGGTTTTCCGGGAGCTTTCCATCACCTGCACCCAGAACGCGGCAGTGGGGAGGGAAGGGTCGTCCGAACTCAAGCCCGCGGACAAGAAGAAAAAGGTGGTAGTGGTCGGGGGCGGTCCGGCCGGACTGGAGGCGGCCCGGGTTGCGGCCGAGCGCGGGCACCAGGTGGTCCTCTTCGAAAAAGAGAAGGAGCTGGGCGGCCAGATCAACACGATCAAGAGGGTGCCGGAACGGGATGAATTCAGCGAGATCGTCCGGTGGCGGAAATTCCAGCTGGACAAGCTGGGGGCCAAGATTCTGCTGGGGAAGAACGCGGACGCGCCGGCGATCCTGGCGGAGAACCCGGACGCGGTGGTGGTGGCGACTGGAAGCCGGCCGGTGGAACCCAGCTTCAAGTTCAAGGACCGCAAGAAGATCAAAAACCAGGTGGAGGCCCTCTGGGATACCGACAGCCTGGGCAACCACGTGGTGATCGTGGATTACATTTTCAAACAGCAGGGAATTACCCTGGCGGATCACCTCACCGGAATCGGAAAGAAGGTGGATATGGTCACCCCGGTTTACATGCCCGGGGTGCTGCTGGGCTTTACCGAAATCCCGATCATGCTGATGCGCTGCTTCACCAAGGGGGTGAATTTCATCCTCAACAACAACATCAAGGAGTTCTCCGACGGAAAGGTGACCTACTTCAACCATTTCGACAAGCGCGAGGGAGAAATCGAAGGAGTTGACAGCGTGGTCATGATCGAAGCCAACACCCAGAACGACGAGCTTTTCTGGGGTTTGAAAGGCAAGGTGAAAGAGCTTTACCGGATCGGTGACGCCGCCTCGCCCCGCGACCTGCTCCAGGCCGTCCGGGAAGGGTTTGATGTAGGGAGAGAGATATAGAAAGAAAAAGTTCAAAATCCAAAGCCCAAATGTCAAATTAAATCCCAAGCTCAAATTATTAAACCTTAGGACATTTGAACTTTGAGCTTTATTTGAACTTTGGATTTTGGCATTTGGATTTGAAAAAAAGGAGAGATCCTTCGCTCCGCTCAGGATGACATAAAGACAGGCGAGGAAACAATGGACCAACCAAAAAGCCGAACCCTGGGAAACCTGATCGTGGAGATGGCCGCCCGCTTCCCCGACCGGGAGGCCATGGTTTTCCGTGATCAGCGGATCACCTACCGGCAATTCGAGCGGGAGGTGGAGAAGCGGGCCCAGGCCCTGACCGCCCTGGGGGTGGTCAAGGGCGAGCGGGTGGCGGTGCTCTTCCGGAACTCTCCCGACTGGCTCTACCTGTATTTCGCCGTCACCTCGATCGGGGCGATTTTCGTCGGGGTTTCCACCTGGAGCCAGGAAAAGGAGCTCGACTACGTTCTCCGCCATTGTGACGCCTCCACCTTTTTCCTGGTGGACCGCTTCCTGAAGAACGATTACTCGAGCCAGATCAAGTCGATTTTGCCAGCGGTCAGGGAAAGCGATCCGGGAACCTTCCGGAGCGAGAAACTGCCGTTTTTAAAGAATGTGATCTTCTGGGGCCAGGATAAGCCCCGGGGCGCGATCAGCTACGAGGAATTCTGCCGGATGGGTGAAAAGGTCAGCGACGCTCACCTGGAAAAATCCCGGGCCGAGGTAATGCCCTGGGATCTGGCCCAGATTCTTTATACCTCCGGCACCACCTCCTTTCCCAAGGGGGTGATGCACGTGCACGAGGCCCTGGTGATGAACGGGTACCAGATCGGCGAGCACCAGGTCCTGAATGAAAATGACCGGGCCTGGCTTTATTTCCCCCTCTTTTTCAGCGCCGGCTGCTGCAACGTGACCCTGGGCACCATCACCCACGGGGCCTGCCTGGTTTTCCAGGAGACCTTCGAGCCCGGCGAGGCCCTGAAACTCCTGGAAAGGGAGAAGTGCACCACCTTTCATGCCTGGCCCAACACGGTCCGGGCGATCATGGAACATCCCGATTACCCCAATACCAATCTCTCGCATTTACACAAGGGCACCGGGCCCTGGGACCTGCTCATGGGCTTGAAACACGAGGACGGCATCGGCGGGGTAAACATGTACGGGATGACGGAAACTTGCACCGCCTGCGCCTGCACCCGGGGTGATGATCCCCCCGAGACCCGGATCAAGACCCAGGGCAAACCCTTCCCGGGGGTGGAATTCAAGATCATCAAGGAAAACGGGGAAAGGGTAGAGCCCCGGGAAGTGGGGGAGATCTGCGTCAAGGGTTTTAACGTGATGAAAGGTTATTACAAGAAGGACCCGGCGGAAACCTTTGACGCCGAAGGTTTTTTCCACACCGGCGACCGAGGGAAGATCGATGACCGGGGTTTCTTCCGTTTCAAGAGCCGGATCACGGAAATGATCAAGACCGGGGGTCTGAACGTTTCCCCCCTGGAAGTGGAGTCTTACCTGACCACGCATCCCAAGGTGATCCACGCCCATGTCCTGGGCATCCCCGACCCGGTCAAGGAGGAAAAGGTGGGGGTGGTCATCGTGCCCAAGGAAGGGGTGGAATGCACCGCCGAGGAAATTCGGGAATTCTGCAAGGGGAACATCTCGAGCTACAAGATTCCCGAGATGATCGAGTTTATGAAGGAGGAGGAACTGCCCCTGACCGCGACGGGAAAGGTGCAGAAGCATAAGTTGCTGGAGATTTTGCAGTCGAGAAAATCCTAGATCAGAGGTTTTAGAGGTTCAAGGTTCAAGGTTCAAGGTTTTAAGTCCAAGGTTCAGGTCGCAAAGGTTGAAGGATTTCAAAGTGTTGAGTCCGGCAACTTTATTTCCAGGATGTCACCCTGAGCGAAGCGAAGGGTCTATTTACATACTAAAAAGACAGATTCTTCGCGGAGTTTTCACTGAGCAAAGCGAACGTGCTCAGAATGACAAAAAGAAAATAGATTCATGACTCACCACAAATTATTATTTTAATAAATCAGTTTTATGGAACCTGAACAGGTAACCGCTCAGCCTTCCCGCAATGTCTGGGTTCTGGCCGAGTGTCGCGAGGGGGAACTCCTCGAGGTCACCCTGGAAATGCTCGGGGACGCCCGGCAGTTGGCCGACAAGCTCCAGGGGCAGGTGGAGGTTTTGCTACTCGGCAATCAGGTGGAAAGCCTGGTTCCCCGTCTCGGACAATATGGGGCCGACCGGGTTTACCTGGCCGAACATCCGCTCCTGGAACGCTACCTTTCCGATCTTTACCTCCCGGTGATCGCGGACCTGGTTCGTCAACATTCGCCCGGGATTGTCATCCTGCCCGCCACCGCGAACGGGCAGGATCTGGCCTCCCGGCTGGCCGCCCGAACCGGTGCTCCACTGGTGAGCGACTGTGTCATCTTTAAACTCGGCAGCGCCGGGGAGCTCGAGGCGGTTTGCCCCGGGTTCGGGGACAAGGTCTATGTCCGTATTCTTCTGACCGGTTCGCTCCAGATCGTGACCATGCGCCCCGGGGCCGCCGGGGTGGAGAAACCAAAAAAGGCCAGGACTCCCGAAGTGGTGAAAATCGAGCCGGGGCTTTCTCCCGGCCAGAGCCGGACCCGGCTAATGGAATATCTGCCCGGGGATCCCCGCCTGATTGACCTGGTGGAAGCCGACCGGATTGTTTCCGGCGGGCGAGGGGTGGGAGGCCCGGAAGGTTTTAAAATCCTGGAACAATTGGCGGATCTCCTGGGCGCGGCGGTGGGGGGAACCCGGGTCGCGGTGGACAACCGCTGGATTCCCTTTGAAAGGCAGATCGGCCAGACCGGGAAGACGGTGGCCCCCAAGCTCTACCTGGCCATCGGGATCTCGGGGTCGAGCCACCACATCATGGGGGCGAAAGGCTCGGAAACGATCGTGGCCATAAATTCCGACCCCAACGCCCCGATTTTCAAAACCGCCCAGCTCAAGGTCTGCGCGGATCTGCACGAGGTGCTTCCGATCCTGGTGAAAAAACTCGAGGGGCTGACCGGAAAAACCCAGGGGTAAGGCCGGTTTTTAGTCAATTCGGCTTGGGAATGGAGAAACGGATGCAAACGGATGAAAAAATCGGATGCATACGGAACGGAATATATCCGTTTGAACTTGTAATTCCCCGTGGTTTTACCACGGGGTTACCTTATTTCCGTCATTCCGCACTTGATGCGGAATCCAGTTATTTTGTTTTTCTGGATTCCTGCTTCCGCAGGAATGACAATAGACAACACAAGAGTCTTTTTGATGTAGATACCCCGCGATCTTGCCGCGGGGAGCTTCATTTCCGAAATAATTCGCTTGAATCAGATTAAGTAATTTCCAAGAAACATTTTATGAGCGAGATCACCCGTCAGATTCTCTGGAATATCCCCAAACCGATGGTGGCGGCAATGTACGCGGCCGTGGCATTTTCCCTGGCCATCGCCGCCTACGGGTTCTGGATTCGCCTGCGGCGCTGGCTCCGGGGCGAGGCGGATCCGGATCGGCTGACCTGGGAAGAGCGGATCCAAAACTTTCTCGGCTTCGCCGTGGTCCAGCAGAAACTGCTCTCCGATCCGCTGTCGGCGGTGATGCATCTTTCCATTTTCTGGGGCTTCCTCGGGCTTTTCGCCACCACCCTGATCATGATGGTGGAAAAATATACCCCCCTGCATTTTCTTTACGGCCGGGTCTACGAGGCTTATTCGCTGTTCGGCGATCTTTCCGGCCTCCTGTTTTTATTCGGCATCTCCCTGGCGATTATCCGCCGGTATTTTCTTCGGCCGCCGAATCTGGAAAGACGCCCCGGGGATATTTACGCGCTTTCCCTGCTGTTTCTGATGGCCTTTACCGGCTTCCTGGCCGAGGCCGCCCGGATCGCCAGGGAGATGCCGTCCTTCGAGATTTTTTCGCCGGGGGGGTATGTCCTGGCCCACCTGATGGGGCGGGTTCTGCCCCCGGAGACCAACTGGGGTTTTCTTCATCGGGGCCTGTGGATTTTCCATGTCGTCATGGTGCTTCTATTTTTCGCCGCTCTTCCCTGGCTGCGATTCACCCATATCCTGGTCACCCCGGTAAATGTCCTGCTCAAGAAGCGGCCCCTGGGCGCCCTCCGCCCGGTGGCGCGGCTGGGCTTGTACCCGGCGCTCGGGGCGGGCAAAATCAACGATTTTTCCTGGAAACAGCTCCTGGACCTGGATGCCTGCACCGGCTGCGGCCGCTGCGAGAAAAACTGCCCGGCTTTTAACACCGAGAAGCCGCTTTCCCCCCTCAAACTGATCGGGGAAATCCGGGAAGTGCTCTCCCGCGACCAATCCGGCGATTCCTCCCCCTGGGAAAAGGTTGAGGAGGCGGAAGCCTGGAACTGCACCACCTGCGCTGCCTGTGAAGAGGCCTGCCCGGTCCTGATCAATCACGTCGACCGGATCGTGGATCTCCGGCGCTACCTGGTCCATTCCGGAAAGATAAAAGGCAACGCCCCCAAGGGGCTGGAAAATATTCTCTACTACCAGAATCCCTGGGGCTACGCGCCCCGGGAGAGGGCTTTCTGGGCCCGGGACGAAAAAGTCCGGATCCTGCAGGAAAAAGAAGAGACCGACATTCTCTACTGGGTTGGCTGCGCCGGGTCTTATGATCCCCAGGGGCAGGAAGTCAGCCTGGCGGTGGCGCGCCTGCTGAAAAAAGCGGGCGTGGATTTCGCCATCCTGGGAGACCGGGAGGGTTGCTGCGGCGATTTCGCCCGGAGGCTCGGGGAGGAGGGGCTTTTCGAGAAGCTGGCCCGGCGGAATATCGAAACCCTGCGGAAATACCGTTTCCGCCGGATCCTGGTCCACTGCCCCCACGGGTTGAATGTTTTAAAAAACGAATATCCCCGCTGGGGGGGAAATTTCGAGGTGATTCATCATTCGGAATTTTTGATCCGTCTTCTGCGGGAACGAAAGCTGGAGATCAGTTCGGCGGGCGAGAAAAAGGTCGCCTTTCACGATCCCTGTTACCTGGGGCGGTATAACCGGATTTTTGATTCGCCCCGCGAGATCCTGAACGCGGTTCCAGGCATGATTTTGAAAGAACTCGAACCCAACCGCCAGGCGGCTTTTTGCTGCGGGGGGGGAGGGGGTCATATTCTCCTCGACCCCCAATATGGGGAAGGGATCAACAACAAGCGTTTTGAAGCCGTTCTGGCCACCGGGGTGGAAACCGTGGCCACGGCCTGCCCGTATTGCAAGTTGATGCTGGATATGGCGATCACCTTCAAGAATCTTTCCGGGCAGGTCCGGGTCAAGGATATCGCGGAAATTCTCGACAGCGTGGCGGTGGAGAAAAAGAACTAAGGGGAGGCAAAACCATTTTGCTTAAGGTCAAATGTCAAAGCTTCCCACGACCCCGAACGGCATCTCGGGACGAGGACCCCGGAGGGGCAAATGACAAATCAAGCTCAAAGCTCCAATGCCGAAAGCTTGAATCAAGAATAAATTGGCAATTGTTATGTTTTTTCCATTTGGATTTTGACATTTGGATTTAAAAAGGTAATATCTTGGCTTTAAGTTTTTAGTAACCGATTGCCGGCAAAAGATTAAAAATGGAAATCCTGGTTTTCATCAAAAGCGGGCTGGATGTCAATGTCTCCCTGAAACCCACTCCGGAAGGCCGGGGATTAATCCAGGAAGAGCCGTATCCAATCTGGAGAATGGCTCCGGATGACCGGGCCGCGCTGGAGGAAGCGGTGAGAATCCGGGAGGCTCTGGGTTCGGGAAGGGTAACCGCGGTAGCCGCGGGGCCCAGGAAGCAGGACCGGGCCTTGAGTTATTGCCTGGCTCGGGGGGTGGAACGGGCAGTTCGGATCGAGCTGGAGGATTCCGCCTACCAGGATGCCTTTGCCGTGGCCCGGATCTGGGAGAAGGCCGCCCGGAAATTGGATTACGGGCTCATCTTCTGCGGGAATAAAAATTGGAACCCGAACAGTTCTCAGACTCCCGTGATCCTGGCGGAATACCTGGGGATACCCTCGGTAACCCGGGTAGTCAAGGCGGAGATTCAAGGCCAGTCTGCGCTCCGGGTCCAGCGGCGCCTGGAAAAAGGCGACCGGGAGATCCTGGAATGCCCCCTGCCGGCGGTGCTGGCCGTGGATCATCTGGTCCCGGAACCCCGTTACGTTTCGGTTAATGCCCTGATGATTTCGGACCGGCAGCCCATCCCGGCCTGGGACCTGGCCAACCTGGGCTTGAACCCGGCGGAACTCAAGGCCCGGACCCGGCTGCAGGCCCTGGAGCCGCCGCGACCCCGCCCCAAAAAAATCCAGGCCCCCGACGCCAGCCTGTCGGCGGATCAGAAGATCAACCTGCTTCTATCCGGCGGCATTGCCCAGGACAAGAAAAAGGGAGGGAGCGATTTCGTCAAGGGCAAGCCCGAACAGGTGGCGGAGGAAATTATCAAGTTTTTCCGGGAAAAGGGAATCGACCTTTCCCGGGCCGGGACCAAATAATAAAGGAGGAGAGGAGGGGAATGAGACTCAAAGACAAGGTGGCAATCGTGACTGGCGCCAGCCGGGGCATCGGCCGGGGCATTGCCCTGGTTTTAGCGAAAGAGGGGGCCCACGTGGTCGTGGCTTCCCGCTCGACCCAGAAGATGGATTGGGCGCCCGGGACCATCTATTCCGTGGCCGAAGAGATCAAGGCCCTGGGCCGGAAGGCCCTGCCGATCCCGACGGATGTCACCCGGGAAAAAGACGTGCAGAGGATGGTGGAAAAAACCGTGGCGGAATTCGGCCGGATCGACATCCTGGTTAATAATGCCGGGATCATCCTGAACCTGAAGCCCATATACGAGGTCACCCGGGAAGAATGGGAATCAATCCTGGCGGTGGACCTGACCGGGACCTTTCTTTGCTGCAAATACGTCATCCCTGAAATGATCAAGCAACTCTACGGAAAAATCATCAATATGGGTTCCCTGCAGGGAAGACAGGGCCTGCGGGGCCAGGCGGCCTACGGGATGTGCAAGGCGGCCATCCACAACTTCACCCTGGCCCTGGCCAAGGATGTGTCCGCTTACGACATCAATGTCAACTGCGTCGGCCCCGGGGCGGTGAAAACCTACCTGATGGAATCGGTCTTCAAGACCGCGATGAACGCGGAGCTCAAGGAAACCCTGATGAAGGCCTGGTATGAAAACTGCAGCCTCTTCGGCCGGGAGGTTACGGACGAGGAC
>JAPLJI010000137.1 GCA_026388655.1 Pseudomonadota bacterium | reverse complement strand
GTCATTGACCAGGCGCGAATGGGCGAGTAATAAGCAACAACGAATAGGTCTCCAGTCTGTCACATTCACGTTCATTAGATAGTCACCTCATTGACATCTTATCGTGATTGTGGTACAGGTTCACAACTGAGAAATCAAGTGGATTATACCCCGCAATCAATGAAGATGGGGTCAGTCCTTGAAATATAACATTGTCACCGTCGGTGAGCAATTTTTTCCTGTGTACTCGGGGTCAGGTCTTGATTTTTTCCAATTTGGTTCATCTCGCCAGGAATTTTAGGTTAGGCTCATTTTCTGATTTGAGGAGAAGAAAGTCAAGAAAAAAACAGTGGCCAGTAGCCGGTCGCCGGTTACCGTAAAAAGAAGGTGGCCCAGACTTCGCCGACCTTTCCTCGACGAATCTTCCCTCGAAATCTTTCGGGATAAACGGGACAAGTCGAAGGATAAATTAGTTCCGTTCCGGGCGGGGATTAGTCGTTTGCCGGAAGCAAATGCCAACTTGGAAACCTGACCTTGGATTTTTTACTTGAAGTTTTACTTAGTCTCCATCGGTTCCCCTCTGCGTCACTTTTGCGTTTCTCATCTTAAGGGTGATAATATTAATTCATCAATTAAAGGGAGGTACCATGAATCTTCGAGTAGTTATTGAACCGGATGAAGATGTTTTTGTGGCCTATTGTCCGGAGCTTCCCGGGTGCGTAACCTACGCCAAAACCGAGAAGGAGGCCCGGGAAAAGATCAAGGAAGCGATTGATCTTTATCTCCGCCCAACCCCGAAGGAAATCCCCGCCGGAGCCATCGTCTTCGAGGTCGCCGTTTGATGGGCGAAAGACTCCCCCGGGTTAATGCTGATGAGATCATCCGGGTTCTGAAAAAGAAAGGATTTGCTAAGGTTGATCAAAGCGGGAGTCATCAAAAGTGGAGGAACCTCGACACCGGAAGGCAAACTATTGTTGCTTATCACCGGGGAGACATTATCCGTCCGAAAACTTTTCTTAAGATTTTAGAAGGCGCGGGAATCTCTGTCGAAGAATTCGAAAAATCCCGGAAAGGCAAAACGTAAAACATCAGATTACCATGGTATGAAAAACTGCCGTCATATGGCAGATTTTCATACTATATTACTTTCCACCCCGGGTTGAAAAAAACATTAATAATAGAAATCTAGGACATTTTATGAAGACTATCGCGGTTCTGGAATTACAGAAAAAGATAAAAGAAACAGTTGATGAGGCTCAAAAAGACAGGGTAGTGATTACCCGTCAGGGTAAACCCGCCGCGGTCATGGTCGGGGTTGAGGGGCAGGACTGGGAAAGCGTGGTTTTGGAAACCGATCCAGGTTTTTGGAGACTTATAAGCAAACGTCGAAAAGAGCCCACGATTTCCTTCCGGGAATTAAGATCCAGAATCAACGGGAAAATTTAATCTATTGATCATAGGAAAATCGCGGGGAATCAAGAGTTGAAAAAAACCAAAACGATGGTATTATTCCCAGTTGTGGACAGGTAGCTCAGTTGGTAGAGCATCGGACTGAAAAAGCAATCCAGACAAAAACGAATTATTTAAAAACACCGTCGAAAACTGGTTAAACGATTTAATATTCTTTGAAATTTCCCATTATCAGGATTGATCAGAGTTAATCTCGGTTTTTTCGATTTCATCACCCTTTGTGTATTTCTTGCGTCACTCATAGAGATAGATAAATCGGACGTAATCCCACTTTAATATTTTCTTGATATTTATTTATTTTTGACTTTCCCAAAAACCTTTGAGAAAATTCTTGATGGAGGGGTTTCGGAAACTTAATATCTATTAGGTTTCCCAGCCCTTTTTTTATTGAAACCTCAGATAATAAAACGAAAGAAAGATGGGGTGGAATCATGAAAGCTTTTAGAAAGTCGTGGTTTCTTGTTTTTGGTATGCTGGTTTCGCTTCAGTTATTCGTTTTCGCCGGTTGTGGGGGTGAGGGCGTGGGTGGGGGAGGGGGAGGCAAAGAGAGTGGAGTCGGCAATTTCTACGGGGCGATGGTTATTCAGTCGGCAAATAATTTACCGGCCTGCACCGCCGATCTGATCGGCCAGCTTTTTTATATCCAGGAACTTGACGGGTTTCAGTATTGCAATGGGACTACTTTTGTCACCCTCGATCTAACCGGGCCACAGGGTTTGGCCGGGACCAACGGGGTCAACGGAGCCAACGGGACCAACGGAGTCTCGATCAACTGGCTAGGTTCTCTAGCCTCCGCACCGTCGACCCCGCATTTGAATGACGGGTATTATAATTCGACGGACAAGACGGCATATATCTGGAGCGAGAGCGCCTGGAATATACTTGCGAAGGATGGAACGCAGGGTCCACAGGGTATTCAGGGGGTACAGGGTCCGGTAGGGCCGCCACCTTCAACATCAACAGATTCAGTTATCGGAGATTTAGTGTTCACGACTTACAATGGGCCGTATTCTTACGGAACGGTGGCTGCAATCTGTGGAACGTCCGAGATACCAATAAGCGGAGGGTGCTCCTGTCGGGTAGGTTATCCTTATTCTTTCCATCTTTTCCTTCCCCCAAATACACCTGGCTTTAGTTGCAGTTGTGATCCGCCTGCTGCGGATTCTTCGTCAACCAGTGGTGACCGGGCATCTATTGTCTGCGTGTCAAAAGTTTCAAAAACCGTTTTGATTCCGGCTGCAGCGCCTCAGAGTCCTTTGGCGGACGAGGCTAGATTAAATGCAGTTAGAAATCAAATGATAGAATTGATTAACCGTCGGTGAAAGAGCCAAGTAAAAAAAAGTATTATTACGATTAATCAAATTGGCAACGATAAAAATTGGAAAAGGAGGCGGTGCATTATGACAATAAATATCAAGAGACAGTTGAAAAGGTTTATCCCAATCTTTTTAAGATCCCAGGAAGAAAACCTAAATGAGGCTGATACCGCCCAGCGTTTAATCAAGTTTTTTGAAGAAGCCCTGGGTTACGATTCGATGACTGAGCTATCAAAAGAAAAACAGATCAAGGGCAAATATGTCGATATTGCCATTAAAATTGACAATCATATACGAGTTCTCATTGAGACAAAATCTGCCGGGACTACACTCCGCGACCGCCATATTGAGCAAGCTCAAAAATATGCCGCCGAAGGAAACATCCGCTGGGTTCTGCTCACGAACGGAATACAATGGATTCTTTATCATCTAACTTTTGAAGAAGGCATTGATTTTGTACGGGTATTCACCGTTGATCTCCAAACCGATCCTATTGATCGTGCCGCTGATTTAATTGCTATTCTCCATCGGCAATCTGTTAAAGATGGTGAACTTGAGACTTTCTGGCAACAAAAGATTGCTTTAAGCCCAGAATCAATTGGCAAGGCAATATTTAATGAAAATGTTCTCCGTTTTGTACGCCGTGAAATACGAAAGCATGAAAAGTTATTAATTGACGAAGAAGATTTAGCTAAAGCTATTCATGAAATACTTTCTATAGAAGCAAGGGAAAGAATCGGACCCCTCCGAATTCATAGGAAAAGGAAACCAAGGCCCACAAAAACACCCAAAAATAATTTGATAGCGAAAGAAAACTCTTCAACTGATTGCATAAATTCAAACTCAGAGGGAAGCCATAGGGAAAATGAATTAACCCCCGGAAAAGATCATACGAATAAAACTGAAAAATGAGGAGAATCTTTTTCTTCGCTTCTTTGATATTTTTCTACCCTAGTTGCGCCCACGTTTGGGATTCCATCATCTCAGCACCATGATCTGTTCCTGAAATATGGACACATCGAAAACCAAAGTTAATCTAATGGGAGGAGGTGTGTTCATGGAAGCGAAGCGGAAGAAGAAGTTTGAGCCGTCTTTCAAGCGGGAGGCGGTGCGGCTGGCGGAAGGAAAGACCTATCGGCAGGTGGAGCGGGAGCTGGGATTGTACCAGGGCGCGATTGGCCAATGGCGGAAGGAGCTGGAGGCGGATCCGGAGAATGCGTTTCCGGGGACTGGGCGGATGAAGCCGTTGGAGGAGGAGAATCGGCGGTTGCGGCGGGAGCTGGCCGGGGTACGGGAGGAGCGGGACATCTTAAAAAAAGCCATCGCCATCTTCTCGGAAAGGGCACCGAAGACAAGTTCCGGTTCATGAAGGAGTTCCGCTCCGAGTTTTCGGTGAAGAAGATGGCAAGGGTCCTGGAAGTATCGCGGAGCGGTTATTACGAGTGGGACGGCAGGCTGCCCAGCCCGCGGGCGTTGACGAAGCTGCGGTTGAAGGCGGAGGTAAGGGCGGTTTTTGAAGCCAACGGTGCCATTTACGGTAGCCTGAAAGTGACCGAGGGGCTCGAGAAACGAGGTATTACTTGCCGCCGGCACCGGGTGGCAAACCTGATGCGGGAGCAGGGCTTGCGATCGAAGGTGAAGCGAAAATACCGGGTGACGACCGATTCCCGTCATTCTTACCCGGTGGCCCCGAACATTTTGAACCGGGAGTTCACCACGAACAGTCCAAATCGGGTCTGGACGAGCGATATCACCTATCTGTCCAGCCGGTCGGGCTGGCTCTACCTGGTGTTCTTTATGGACCTTTACTCCCGGATGATAGTGGGATGGTGCGTCAGCAAATCCCTGGGCCACGAAATGGTCCTTTCGGCCTTTTCCCGGGCGGTCGGACGAAGGAGACCGCCGGAAGGCCTGCTGATCCACTCTGATCGAGGGGTGCAATATTGTTGTGACGGGTTCCGGGCAGTTGTCTCTCAGCATAAATTTGTCCAAAGCATGAGTCGAAAAGGGAATTGCTGGGACAACGCCGTTTCGGAGTCGTTTATACGATCTTTGAAGACAGAACTTATCTACCATATCAACTTGATTGACGTGGATCATGCTCAACAGGTCCTATTCGGGTACATCGAATCTTTTTACAATGCCCAGCGGCTCCATGCTACGCTCGGTTATGTCACGCCGGTTGAATATGAGGCCCAGCATTTGGCAAAATGTGCTTAGCAACGTGTCCATTTTTTCGGGGCCATATCACCAGGCCCGCAAGTGGTAAACGAACGAACGCAAACCCGGCAAGTAGGGGACTCAACTTAAACCTCTACTAACTAGTGGACAGGGGACGGCGAAAGTCACTGGTGCTATTGCTCGGAAAGAAAAGGGCAGAAAATCTGCTCGGGAGATTGTCGATGAAAAAAGGGGGGGGGAATGGCACTTATGTTCTTAGGGGACGCTGATGATATGTTCAAAAGATTATCATCTTCTTCCTCTCCACCGCCACATACGAAATCAAGGCCCGGGCCCTGGATAATTCCCCCGTCCGTTCCCGACCTTTTATTCTAACCTCCTCTACCTTCATTACTGACGCCACCCGCTTCACTAATTCCGAAAAATCCATCTCAACTTTGTCTCCGCTCTTTTCGCCTCCCTTTAATACCTTCTGAACAAAATCGCCGCTACCTAAAACCCTCGCATCAGATAAAATCCGCTCGCCTTTTCGCCGCGGCTTCTTTGCTTCCTCCCAGCCACCAAGACTCCGGATCAGCCCGCCTCCCTGCAACTCCGGCCGTCTCCCCTGGGACACCCCCTCTTCTACAAATATACGGTACTTTCTCCGGGCTGGACCAAGCTTCTCGGCAAATCTTCCCAGCACATCATCCACTTCCTGCCATGAGGCCTTCCTCTTCCCCAGCAGCACCGCGTGGCCCGACCAGGGATAGCTATCCAAACCATCCATTCCTGCTACCAGTCTCGCCCGCAATGGGTTCAAATGAAGATATCTCACCAACTCCAATAAATACGGCTCCTCTTCGCAGATCACCGACTTATAACGATTCTGAAATAAATGACCTATTCTCTTATGCCGGAAATTAAAATTAATCGCGTATCCAGTCATCAACCTCTGCATCACTGTCACTAATGATCCCGTTCCGGTCCTCAATAACAAATGAAAATGATTCGGCATCAGCGACCAGGCATAACAAATTCCTCCGCCCTCTCCTAATACCTTTCCCAGGCGTTCGACAAAATCCTGGTAATCGCCTTCTTCATTAAATATCTTCCGGCGTTCTATCCCCCGCGCCATTACATGGTGCAATACCCCGGGCGCATCCAGTCTCGGTCCTCTCGGCATATGCAAATATTACTATTTTATCCCAATCTTTTCAACTTATCATCAGCGTCCCCTAAACGTATCATCAGCGTCCCCTAAACGACAGCTGTTTTCCTCCTCATTTCTATCTTTTCAGCAATCCAACCGATGATAATTAATCCCTTTCTTATTAAAATTGAATATGCAATAATATATGCATGTTTGAAATCCGCTTCGCTCGGAGCGTTGGAAAAGATTTGGAGAAATTGCCGGTTTTTTATCAAAACATTATCATGGATAAAATTAAGGAAAATTTGAGTTACGAACCAAGTATCCCTTCAAAAAATCGTAAGATTTTAATTAATCTGATCCCACCCTGGGATGCCGTTCCGCCCATCTGGGAACTTAGGGTTGGAAATTATCGGGTTTTTTATGATGTATCTGAATCTGAAAAGACTGTTTATGTCCGATCAATCCTTAAGAAATCAGGAGGAAAAACCACGGAGGACATTTTATGAAGACCATCGCGGTTCGGGAATTACAGAAAAAAATAAAAGAAACGGTTGATGATGCCCAAAAAGACCGGGTGGTGATTACCCGTCAGGGCAAACCCGCCGCGGTCATGGTTGGGGTTGAGGGGCAAGACTGGGAAAGCGTGGTTTTAGAAACCGATCCGGCTTTTTGGAAACTTATTAGCAAGCGTCGAAAAGAGGCCACGATTTCTTTCCGGGAACTAAAAACCAGAATCAACGGGAAAATTTGAATATATCGTTCACCCTGCGCTCACCCTCCCCCTGCTTCGCTAATCCATCCTTCGCCAAAGGCTTCCGACTTCGCTAAAGTTATGTCGGACAGGCCGGAGGACAGGAGCTCCGAAGGGCAGGCCTCCGTCTCCTCCTCTCCGAGCTGGAGGCTCTCCCGAGCCGGAGGCCATCGAGGGAGGGGACATTGTGAGGAATCGAGAGTTGAAAAAATCGAAAACGATGGTATTATTCCCCATTGTGGACAGGTAGCTCAGTTGGTAGAGCATCGGACTGAAAATCCGAGGGTGGCCGGTTCAATTCCGGCCCTGTCCACCATACCATCTGAGAGATGGAAATCCCAAATCCCAAACTCCAAATCCCAAAAATTCACCAAATAAAGATCCGTAAAACTTTTCCCCCCTCACCCCATCCCTCTCCCGCAGTGGGGAGAGGGGAAGTTGAATAGATGAAAATTCCAAATCTCAAATTCCAAATCCTAAAATCGAGATTCTTCGGTCGCATAATTTAAACTGTATGCTCCCTCAGAATGACATGTTTGGTTTATATTGCCCCTTCACCTCTCAGAGCCGTAGGCTCATACGAGCCGGAGGCCTCGCCCTCTCCCACAAAGGGGAGAGGGTGTATTAAGGCAACGGTTACGGTTGCGCCCTGGCCGACACGAGCTGAAGGCTCGGGCAGGCAGCTCGTTTCGGTTGCGGCTTTCGGCTAAGGTCAAAACATTTAAAGATTACCCCCTCACCTCTCCGAGCCGTAGGGCTGGAAGCGGGGCTGGAAGCGGAGCCGGAGGCCTCGCCCTCTCCTTCAGGACGAACCTTCAGGACGAGCCTTCAGGACAAGTCCCTCGAGGGGAGAGGGAATGGGAGAGGGTGAAATTATTAATTTGGACAGCTATGATCCCAGGTAAAAATTCCTAATACTGTTTTTCTGGAAACAAGGATTTAGGATTTATCCTGAGCGATTTATCCCGAGTTCTACCGAGGGAAGTCGAAGGACTGATGACTTAGGACTTTCCGGGCATTGTTCATTTCACCCGGGGGGCGAGAGTGACGAGCGCGTCCACCGCGACGGGATTGCCGTCCCGCCGGATGATCAGGGGGTTGATATCGATCTCGGCCACCTCGGGAAAATCCAGCCCGATCTGGCCGATGGCTTTCAGGGTTTTCTTCAGGACCTCGCGGTTGGCCTTTTCCTCTCCC
>JAPLJI010000072.1 GCA_026388655.1 Pseudomonadota bacterium | reverse complement strand
AAACGGCACATACGTCGATAACCCACTCTTCGACAACACCAACGTAATCGCACTCGTCAATAAACTCTTCCCATGATCCACATGCCCAATCGTCCCCACATTCATGTGCGGCTTCGTCCTCTTAAACTTCTGCTTGGACATTTTTTATCGCCTCCTTGAATTCAAAATATATTTTCTCGGCCTTTTTCTCTGGAGCCCACGACCAGAATCGAACTGGTGACCTCCTCCTTACCAAGGAGGTGCTCTACCGACTGAGCTACATGGGCGTTAAAAACTTTCCGGTCTCCTCAATCGTTCATAAATCATTGGAGCGGGAAACGGGGCTCGAACCCGCAACCTCAAGCTTGGAAGGCTCGTGCTCTACCAATTGAGCTATTCCCGCTTTGTGCTACCAAACTTGTTCGCCCCACCTCATATGGAGAGGGGAGGATTCGAACCTCCGAAGGCATCGCCAGCAGATTTACAGTCTGCCCCCTTTGGCCGCTCGGGAACCTCTCCTCTAAAAAAAAATAAAAATCCCAGAGAGCTGGCGAAGGGATTCGAACCCCTGGCCTGCTGATTACAAGTCAGCTGCTCTTCCTGCTGAGCTACGCCAGCAGTTAAATTATTTATTATAAAATAACCTATGTTCTTGTCAATACCCACTTTTTTTCCATCCGGAAAAACATTTTTCTAAGCTTTTTCCCTTAACCATTTCTCCCCGATTGGGCAATTTTTTCTTCCATGACCCGGGCCTGACCCACCGGGTCCGGGGCATTCCGGATATCTCTTCCCACCACGATCATGCTGGCCCCGGCTGCGATGGCGCCTTCCGGAGTACTGACCCTTTTCTGATCGTCATTTTTCCCCGGCCCGCTGCGAATTCCCGGAGTGATTATGATAAAATCCTCCCCCTGTCCCTCCCGGATTTTCCGGGCTTCCCAGGGAGACGCCACCACCCCGTCCAGGCCTGCCTCCCGGGCCAGCCGGGCCAGGTTTAGAACCAGCCCTTCCACCCCGATTTCCAATCCCATCTCCCGGAGATCTTCTTGGTTAAGACTGGTCAGAACCGTAACGGCCACGATTTTGGTCTCCTTTCCGTCTTTTTCTTCCCAGACGGTCCGGGCGGCTTTCCGGGCGGCTTTCATCATTTCCTTCCCTCCCAGGGCATGGACATTCAGGATTTCCACCCCCAGCCGGCTCGCCACCTCCACCGCCCGGGCCACGGTTTCCGGGATATCGTGAAACTTCAAATCCAGAAATATTTCCCCCCCCTGTCCCTGTATGGTTTTGATTATCTCCGGGCCCTCCCGGGTAAAAAGCTCCTTACCCACCTTGAAACGATAGATCACGGGGTAAAGTCGCTTCACCCATTGCTCCACTTCTTTTCTATCCTTGACCCCGTCCAGGGCGAAGATCAGCTTTCCGCTTCCTCTGGTCAAAACCCGCTCCTTCCGTTTAACAATTCTTTCTACCCTGGATCTGGCTCTGGGCCGCCCGGACCCGGCGGATCACATCCTCGATCTCTTTGTCATCCCCCGAGATGTTCCGCAGGGAGAATATCAGGAAATTGAGAAACTCGTTCAATCCGTCCAGGGCCAGTTGAAAAGCGAAAAGATCGCAGAAACTCGAAAGTTTCTGGAAGGCCCCGACCTCCAGCATTCCGGCTTTGAGGCTGTTCTCCAATAATTTCTCCGGATCCAGGCTGCCGTCCGGGCCGAATTTCAACCCCTCAAAAAGCTTCTTGAATCTGGGGGAGAGATCCCCGAAAAAATCCGCCACCGCGTCCGGCAGGTTGATGCGATTGCCGATCGCCGTCTGCATCTGGCGAAAGAGCAGATTGTATTTTTCGACCACGGTGATGATCCTTTTCCGGTCCGCCTCGGCCTTGTCGGGTTTGACTTCCCTGGCCTTCTCCTTCGCCCGGATTATCCCGGCTTTGGCCAGCTGGTAAAGAATCCGAAAAGCGTTGAACTCCCCCAGCTGGGAGAGGCGGATAACATCTCCAACCTTCTTTTTCCCGTCCACGATTTCGAAGACCTTCTGCATGATGGGATTCAATTCTCCGGCCCCGGGAGCGGCGGAAATCTCCAGGACGGCGTCGCGGGAGGGGATCAGCTGATAAATCAGCGGCCATTCATCCATGCGGCGGAAACCCTCCATCAGCAATTTCTGGGTGTTAAAGGAAAAACGCACCAGATCCTCATCGGCTAGGTCACCCTCGATAAAAAAGAAAAATCCCTTCAGAAAATGGAAGGAAGAATAGATGATCTCCTCCATCTGATACCTGACCCCCCACCAGAGGTCCTTGGGCGAGATCAATTTTCGCTCCAGCAGGATCGTGCCAAAACGTTTATCCCCCGTCAGGCTGCGTTCCGCCTCCTCCTTCTGCTCCTGGGAAATTTTCCCGGTTCGATAAAGGATATTGCCCAGTCTTTCCTCGGGCTGATTGGACGACGCGAAAACAATCTCGCCCCGGCGGAAGTAAATGGCTTTGTAAGCTTTTTCCGAAACCAGGACCAGGACCCCGGTTTTCTGGGACATGTTTAGAATCGAGAACAGATCGGTTATGCCCACCCCCTCCAGGTCGCCGGTCATGACGATTTTGTCGTCATTCTGGATCAACCGGGAAAAATCCTCGTCCACCTTCAAAAGCTGGACTAGCTTTTTCCCCATCACCACCACTTTAAACTGATCGTTCCCCTTGAGTTCCAAGGATTGGGTCAACTTGGCGGGCAGTTCCAGAATCCCTCCCGGCTTGATGGTGATTATTTTTTCCCCGTCCTGATCCATAGCCCAACCGTTGAATTCACGAGCCCGGCCCGGCCGGATCCGTTCCCCGGGCCGCGGAGATTAATTCCTGGATCCGGGCGCAGACCGTCTCCGTCGGCTCCAATTGCACCGCCTTTTCCCCCCGGCGCTTGATTTCGACCCGGCCATTGGCCAGGTTCCGCTTCCCTACCGTGATTCGAAAAGGAATGCCCAGGAGATCCGCATCCTTGAATTTCGCCCCGGCCCTTTCCGCACGGTCATCGTAGAGGATCTCCCACCCGGCCTCCGTTAATTTTTCATAAATTTCCTCGGATTTCTCCCGGACCTGGGAATCGGCCAGTTCCACCGGGACCACGATTACTTGATAGGGCGCCACGGAGATCGGGAAAATGATTCCATCCTGGTCATGATGCTGTTCGACGACGGCGGCCATCGCCCGGGTCACCCCGATTCCATAGCAACCCATCACAATCAGGGTTTCCTTCCCCTGAGGGTCGAGATAAGTCGCCCGCATGGCCTGGCTGTATTTAACCCCGAGCTTGAAGCTATGCCCCAGTTCCAGCCCCCGGATTTCCCGCATCGTCTTTCCACACTGGCTGCAAGCGTCTCCCCCGCGGGCCAGGCGGAAATCCCCGTATTCCGGATCCGGGAAATCCCGGCCGATTTTGACATTGATCAGGTGAAAATCGGCGGCGTTCGCTCCGGTTACCCCGCGGCTGATTCCGCGGATCGAATGGTCCGCTAGGGTTTTCAGGGAAATCCCCACCGGCCCGGCGAAGCCCACCGGGGCCTTCGTTACCCGTTCAATCGTTTCCGCGTCCGCCAGTTCCACCGCTTCCGCTCTCAGGTGTCTTTTCAGCTTATTCGGGTTAAATTCCAGGTCCCCCCGGATCAAAATCGCCAGGGGCTGTCCCTGGACCTGGACAATCAGGGTTTTGATCAGGTCCCGCGGTTCCGCCCCCAGGAACTGGCAGACCTCCTCCACCGTCTTTTTTCCCGGGGTCGCCACCCGCTCCAGAGCCTTTTCTCCCCCGGAAGCGGGGGTCTCGGATTTACCCACCTCGGCCCTTTCCTGGCTGGCGGAATAACCGCAGTGATCGCAGACGATGATTAAATCCTCCCCGGTGGCAGCCAGGGCCATGAACTCATGGGAAAAGTTGCCCCCGATCAATCCGGCCTCGGCCTGGACGACCCGGAAATCCAGGTTCATCCGGGTAAAAGACCGCTCGTAGGCCCGGACCATCTTCCGGTAGCTCTCCTCGGCCCCGGCCTCATCCCGGTCGAAACTGTAGGCATCCTTCATGATAAATTCCCGCCCCCGGATCAGACCGAAACGGGGACGCACTTCGTCGCGAAACTTCACCTGGATCTGGTAAAAACACTGGGGCAGGTCCCGGTAAGATCTAATCTCCCGGCGAACCAGATCGGTAATCACCTCCTCGTGGGTCGGCCCGAAGCAGAACCAATGCTCGTGTCGGTCCTGGAAGCGCAGGAGTTCCTTTCCGTACTTGGCCCAGCGTCCGCTCTCCTCCCAAAGCTCGGCCGGCTGCACGGCGGGGAGGTAGAGCTCATGCGCGCCGGTCCGGTCCATTTCCTCCCGGATGATCGTCTCGATCTTTCTTAATACCCGTTTCCCCAGGGGGAGAATCGAATAAACCCCCGCCGCCAGTTTCCGGATCATTCCGGCCCGGAGGAGGAGCAGGTGACTGGCCACCTCCGCTTCCTTGGGTTCCTCTCTCAAGGTGGGAAGAAAAGCTTGTGACATTCTCATTTTTTCAACTCCATTTTTCTTTCTTTATCATTTAAGTAGAGAAAAGATTTTTCTGGATAGGTCGGAGCGATCCAAAACATTTTTTTCCGAGATTCTGCCCCTTCCTCCTTCGCCAAGGCTTCGGAGGACAAGTCGGCTCAGACTTGTCCTGAACCAGGAGCTTTATTATCAATCTAGTTTATCCACCAGTTCGCAAATCGCGTTGACCGCCTCCGCCCGGTCCCGCTTCCCGATGGGGCGGCCCCGGAAATAAATGATGGCCTTCCCCCGGCTGCCCACCAGCCCGAGATCGGCCCGGGACGCCTCGCCGGGACCGTTGACCGGGCAGCCCATAACCGCCACCTTGATTTCTTTCTCCCGCGGAGCCAGGCGCCTTTCCACCTGTTCCGCCAGGGATCTGATTTTCAGGCTGTCCCGGGTGCAGGTGGGGCAGGAAACGATCTCCACCCCCCGGTGGCGGAGGCCCAGGCCCTTGAGAATCTGCCAGGCCGTTCTCACCTCCAAATCCGAGGGGCCGGTCAAAGAAACCCGGATGGTATCCCCGATCCCCTCGGCCAGTAGCACCCCGATTCCGAGGACCGACTTGACGATTCCGGTTAGACCCGGCCCGGCCTCGGTCACCCCCAGATGCAAGGGATAATCTACCCGGGCGGAAACCAGGCGATGGGCTTCAATCATTTCGGAAACATTGGAGGACTTGAGGGAGAGTTTAAAATTGAAAAAATCCAGGCTTTCCAGCAATTCCACCGCCCGGAGGGCGCTTTTCACCAGGGCCTTCGCCACCGGCAACCGCCGGAGATCCTTCTCCAGCGAACCGGAATTTATGCCGATCCGGAGGGAAACCCCGAATTCCCGGGCGGTCTCGACCACCGCTTTCAGCCGGCGCGGTCCGCCAAGATTGCCCGGGTTGATCCTGATCCCGTCCACCCCGGCCCGAATCGCCTGCTGGGCCAGACGGTAATTGAAATGAATATCCCCCACGATTGGAACCGCGACCCGGCTTTTCACCCAGCGGACCGCCTCCAAGGATTCCTCGTCGGGGATCCCGATCCGGACGATTTCCGCTCCGGCCCTGACCATCCGGCGAACCTCCGCCAGAACCTGGCGGCGGTTCCGGGTCTCGGATTTGGTCATCCCCTGAACCGAGACCGGGGCCTGGCCGCCTACGGGGACGGATCCGACCCGGATCTGGCGGGTTTGCCGGCGCGCCTGCAAGGATCAATCCTCCGGGTAGGTTTCACCTGCGTCCCGGGCCAGGTTGACGAAGCTGGAATATTCGCTCAGGAAAGCAACTTCAAAGAGAATCCCGGCCGGTCCGTTTCTTTGTTTCCCGATGATGATCTCGGCAATACCCCGCTTGGGATTGTCCGGGGCTGAATTATAAACCTCATCCCGGTAAATGAAGGCGATCAGATCCGCGTCCTGTTCGATCGCGCCCGACTCGCGCAGGTCGGCCAGAATGGGCTTCTTGTCCCTCCGCTGCTCCACCATCCGATTCAGCTGGGAAAGGGCCACCACCGGAATGCTCAATTCCTTGGCCAGGGATTTCAGGGAGCGGGAAATCTCGGAGATTTCCTGTTCCCGGGTGTCCCCCGATTTGATCTGCCGCCCGGATCTCATCAATTGCAGGTAATCCACGACCACCAGCCCGATCTTCTGCTCCGACCTGAGCCTCCGGGACTTGGCCCGGAGCTCCAGCACGCTGAGGGTCGGGGAATCATCCACGAAAATCGGGGCATCGCTTAAGATGCCGGCGGCGGTAACCAGGCGGGGCGTGTCCTGACGGCCGATCATCCCCCGGCGCAGGTTATGGCTGTTGATCCGGGCCCGGGAGCAGAGCAGGCGCAAGCCAACCTGTTCCCGGGACATTTCCAGGGAAAAAATCACGACCGGGATTTTTGATTCCACCGCCGCGTGCTCGGCGATATTCAGGGCCAGGGCGCTCTTTCCCATCGCGGGCCGGCCGGCGATCACGATCAGTTCGGAAGGTTGGAGCCCGCAGGTCAACTCGTCGAATTTGGTCAAACCGGTCGGCACCCCGGTTAGCATCCCCTTCTGGCTGTATAAACGGTCGATGGTTTTAAAATTTTCCTTGATGATTTCCTTGATCGGGAAATAGCTGGGGCGAAACTTTCTCTCGGAGATCGCGAAAATCTCCCGCTCGGCCTGGTCCAGGAGCTGTTCCACCTCCGCGTCGGCTTCATACCCCCGGGTAACGATGCCGGTGGCCACTTTCATCAGTCCCCTTAAAACCGCTTTGTCTTTCACCAAGCGGGTGTAGGAGAGAAGATTGGCCGCGGTGGGCACCGAATCCGCGAGCTGGGCCAGGTAACTGTGACCCCCGACCTCATCCAGTTCGCCCTTGGTTTTGAGGAGTTCGCTCAAGGTCAGGAGATCGACCGGTTCGCCCTTCAGATTCAGATCCAGCATCGCCTGAAAGATTTTCCGATGGGCTTCCCGGTAAAAATCCTCCACCCGGAGAACCTCGATCACGCGGTGGATGGATTCGTTCTCGATTAAAATCGAGCCCAGGACCGACTGTTCCGCCTCGGTCACCTGGGGAGGAACCTTGGCAAGCTCCGAACCCGGGGAAAACTGCTTGTCATTCCGATCAGGCATCGTCGGCTCCGATCCTAGGGTAAATCTGCTTCTAGCGGTTTATTTGATTCGATTCGTTGGTTTCCAAAAAAAGAGAGATTTGTAGAAACCAGTTATTAAACAAAAAAAACGAGAGGATACCTGAATTAAGGAAGAGAAAAAAATCTATTCGTTTACTACCCAGACTTTTACCTGCGCGATTACCTCCGGGTGGAGTTTAACCGGAACCACATAAACCCCCAGGTTCTTGATTGGCTCTTTCAGATCAATCCGCCGACGGTCAACCGCATACCCTTCCTTGGCAATCGCTTCTTCGATATCCATCGCGGTGACCGCCCCGAATAATTTGTCTTGTTCCCCTGCCTTTTTTCTGATCGTTAGAGAGAGCGCCTCCAGGGTTTCCTTGGTCGTCTGGGCCTTTTTCTCCTGTTTCTTGATTTTCTGGGTCACCATTCGTTTCTGGTGTTCCAAAACCTTGACATTACGGGTGGTGGCCAGCATGGCCAGGCCCCGGGGAATCAGGTAATTCCGGGCATACCCGGCGGAGACTTTAACAATCTCGCCGCTTTTCCCCAAGGAATGAACGTCTTCCTGCAAAATAACTTCCACCTCTTCCTCCTTATAAGATTGGGTTTCGGAACCGTTTCTTACGTTTCCGTGGTCACCGTAGTGAAAGGAAGCAAGGCCATGACCCGCGCCCGCTTGATTTCCCCGGCTACCGAGCGTTGATGTTTGGCGCACAGGCCGGTGATTCTCCGGGGCAGGATCTTGCCCCGGTCACTCATGAACTGTCTTAACGTCCGGGCGTCTTTATAATCAGTTTTCAACTCGGGATTTTTACAATAACGGCAAACCTTTTTCCGGAAATAAAACTGGCCCTTCTCTTCCATCCTGTTTGCTCCTCTTTGATATTCCATGGGCGTAAACTCCTAAAATTTGGGAAAGGATACCTACCTTCTCGTCTCCCGTCAAGACTTTGGGGGAAGGAAAACAAATAAAGTTACCCTCGACAGCGGAATGGGACACTCAGGCCCATTTCGCCGAAGGCAACGTTTACTGCGTCCTTTCCGCTAACGGATATGCCGCGCCTCGCGGTTTCCGCTGGCGGTCAAGCCACTAATCTGATCGGGATGGATACTTCCCTATTTCTTCTTCTTCGAGCTTTTCTTCGCGGCCTTCTTCTTCCCACATCCTTTTTTCCCACAGCTCATGCTTGCCTCCTTTTAGAACAAAACTTTTTTGACTGTTTTCTATAATATATTAATAGGATAACTTGGTCAATCGTTTTCCGGAATCGCTATTTCCTAAATAATGCTCCGACCGGGCAGATATCCACGCACTTGAGGCAACCGTTGCACTTTGATTCGCCCAAAGGCTCCCCGGCAAAGGTGGAAACCCGGCACTCCAATCCCCGGCGGGAAAAATCGAGAATTCCCGCCGATTTGGCCTGGCAAACCCAGACGCATTTCCCGCAGAGGATGCAGTGGTTGGGATTAAAGACAAAATCCGGATGAGAGTCATCCGCGGGTAGGCCGGGGTTTTCCCGGGTAAAACGCCCTGGTTTGAGCTGGTAACGGCATCGGCGGGCGATCTCCTGCAATCCGCAATTTTTATTTTTCCGGCAGTTCCGACAATCCAGGTGATGACGGGAGAGGAGAAGTTCAAAAGCCGACTTCCGCAACCTTTCCGCGAGCGGCCCCCGGGTCCGGACCACCATTCCTTCCCGAACCGGACGCGAGCAGGCCGTGACCGGCTCCCTTTCTCCCTCCACCTCCACCCAGCAGAGCCGGCATCCCCCGAAGGGAAGATCGGCCTCGGGAATGAAACAAAGATTCGGGATCCAGATCCCGCGGGAGAGGGCCGCCGAGAGAATTCTCATCCCGGGCCGGGCCGTGATTTTTTTCCCGTCGATGGAAAGAGATATTTTTTTCTTTAACTCCTTCACCCTCTCCCTCCTTCGCTAAGGCTTCGGAGGACAGGCCCCCACCCTCCCCCCTCAAGGGGGAGGGGAAAAATCATTGAACCATAACACCGTAGGGGAGCCCTTCCACGGGCTCCCTTCTTCGGACGGCCGAAGAATCATTCACAATATGAATCCCCCTCACCCTCCCCTCTCCTCTCCGAGCCAGAGGCTCTACAGAGCCGGAGGCCTCCAGGGGAGAGGGTATTTACTTTCGGACCGAATCCCAAGTTCTATTAGCAAATCGTCATTTGTCATTTCTTTTCGTTTTCATTCGTCAATCGTAAATCGTCATTCGTCAATTTTCGGGGAAAAGATGACTTGGCTTCATACTCCCTGAGCTTGGCCGGCGGAGAAACCTTGATTACCGCCTGGAACTCCGGCGGGCAATCCCCGTAACAACTTCCGCATTTTACGCACTTGTTCTGATCAATCACCTTGATCCCCTTCGCTCCGGTGGCAATGGCCTCGACCGGGCAGGCCCCGACGCAAACCTCGCAGGCGCGGGAACATTTTTCCGGAAGGATATAGTAGGCGATCAGATCCCGGCAGGCCCGGGCGGGGCATCTTCCCTCCCGATAATGAGCCTCATACTCATCCCGAAAATAGCGCAGGGTGGAAAGCACCGGGTTGGGCGCGGTCTGTCCCAGGCCGCAGAGGGATCCCTCCTGCACCTCGAAAGCCAGATCCTCGAGGAGCTTGAGTTCGGAGTCCGATCCCTTTCCCAAAACCAGATTGTTCAGGATCTTGAGCATCTGGTAGGTGCCGATCCGGCAGGGGGTGCACTTGCCGCAGGATTCCTTCTGGGTGAAATCCAGGAAAAACCTGGCGGTCCGGACCACGCAGTCATCCTCATCCAGAATCACCATCCCCCCCGATCCCATGATCGACCCGGCGGCGTTCAGGGAATCAAAATCCACCGGGGTATCGGCCAGACTCGCCGGGAGGCAGCCGCCGGACGGTCCCCCGATCTGGATCGCCTTCAAGGTTTTCTTTTTCGGCACCCCGCCCCCGGAGGCAAAAACCAACTCCCGGAGGGTCGTGCCCATGGGGACCTCGATCAGACCGGTATTCTGAATCTTGCCGGCCAGGGAAAAAACCACGGTCCCTTTCGAACGGGGTGTGCCAAAGGAGCGGAACCAGGGACTCCCCTGGTCCAGGACCCGGGCCGCCACGGCCAGGGTTTTCAGGTTGTTCAGCAGGGTGGGTTTTCCCCATAAACCCCTTTCCACCGAATGGGGAGGGCGGACCCTCGGCATTCCCCTTTTCCCTTCAATGGAGGCCTGCAGGGCCGTGGATTCCCCACAGACGAAAGCCCCCGCTCCGCGCACCAGCTCGATCTCAAAATCAAACCCGCTATTCAGGATGTCCTTTCCTAAAAGCCCTAATCCCCGCAAAGATTCCATCGCGGCCCGAGCCCGTTCCACCGCCAGCGGATACTCGGCCCGGACGTAGAGAAACCCCCGACGGCTTCCCACCGCGTAGCCGGCGATCGTCATTCCCTCCAACACCGAAAACGGATCGCTTTCCAGCAGGGCCCGATCCATGAAGGCCCCGGGATCGCCCTCGTCACCATTGCCCACAACATATTTTGGTTTCCCGGGAAAAGCCCGGCAGGTTTCCCATTTCTCGCCGGCGGGGAATCCCGCGCCCCCCAGGCCCCGGATCCCTGCGGCCTTGACCGCCCGAATCACTTCCCGCGGATCCATCCCCAGGGCCTGGAATAAGCCCCGGTATCCGCCCCGGAGAAGGTATTCCTCCCCGCGGGCGGGATCGATCCAGCCGGCGTGCTCCAAAATGATCTTTTTTTCCATCCGGAACCGGGGGAGTTCGAAAATCGAGGGAATCTTCTCGTTTTCTTCCACGGCTCCCAGGGCGAATTCGAGGCAGGGGTCTCCCGCTCCCAGAAAATCCCGGACCAGCCGGCGCGCTACGCCGGGGGTCACGGATCCGTACAGGATGGGGGGGAAGCCCGGGTTTGCGACCACTGCGATCGGTTCGGCGTAGCAATGGCCGACGCACCCGACTTCGAGGAGACGGACCTGGAGTGAATTCCGGGAGATTTCCTCCCGGAACGCGGCCAGGGTTTCCAGTGCCCCCGAGGCTCTTCCGCAGGTGGCGGTCCCCAGCCGGATCTCGGGAATATCTTTCCGTTCCTCTCCACCCTGAACCCGGTTTTGCAGATGCTCCCAGGCCTCCTGGATCCGGATAGCGATATTCCGCTTCATCGCTCAATCATTATTAATGAGACCGTCGCAAAATGTACTGAATGTCATTCTGAGTCCTTCGCTATATGTCATCCTGAACGAAGTGAAGGATCTAGTTTTTCTGGTTTCTCCATCGGAAGAGAGATTCTTCACCCCGCCAGAGGCGGGGTTCAGAATGACAAAATGGGTGTTTTGCGACGATCTCTTAATCAATGTGGTTCCTTGTTTTAAGTTTTGGGATTTGTTTGGTTATCGGCGCTTAGTTATTGAGATTTGTTTGGAATTTGGGATTTCAGGATAACCCCTTTGACCGAAATCGGACTGGATTTGCCCACGATCAAATCGTTGACCGCCATCACCGGCGCCAGCGCGCAACAGCCGACACAGGCCACCCGCTCCAGGCTGAAGGCCCGGTCCGGGGTGGTTTCATCTATCTTGATCTTGAGTTCCCGCTCCCAGCTTTCCAGGATGGCTTCCCCGCCCTTGATATGGCAGGCCGTTCCCAGGCATATCTTCACCTGATTTTGACCGGGGGGAGCGAAGCGGAATTGCGAGTAGAACGTGGCCGTGCCCCAGACGGCGGCCGCGCTCATCCCCAGGTAATCGGATACGATCCGGAGACCGGCCAGTGGTAGATATCGGAGGCGGGCCTGGATCTCCTGAAGAATGGGGATTAAAAAGCGGGGTTCCGGGGGTTGGAACCCGGGCAGGATTTCCTCCCGAATCAAACGGATTTCTTCTTCGGGATTAAGCATTATATTAAGGCTAAAAAAGTTGGGTGTTGGGAGTCAGGGGTTGGCATGCGTTATTAAATACGGCGTCATAAATATTTTCGCATCAATCGTCATTCCCGCGAAAGCGGGAATCCAGAAAAACAGACTGGATTCCGGGTCAAGCCCGGAATGACAAGAATTTTTTCATTCGCAATTACTTAAGTCGCTATGTATAGTTCGCTCCTGCCCACGGAAATATTTTAATTTATGGGGAAATGTACTTTTGCAGAACTTTGACTATATCAGCCCGGGGGGTCAACCCGATTATCTTCTCCACCACCTGCCCGCCCTTAAAAACCATCAGGGTCGGAATCGACATGACCTGGAACTGCTGGGCCAGTTCCGGGTTCTCGTCCACATTTAACTTGCCCACCTTCAGTTTGCCCGGAAAATCCTTTTCGATTTCATCCAAGATGGGGGCCATTCTCCGGCAGGGACCGCACCAGGGAGCCCAGAAATCGAGGAGCACCGGTTCTGATGACTTCAGAACCTCCGGATCAAAATTGGCCTGATTTATTTCCTTTGGCATATTTCCTCCGCTTTTTCTTCGGATCCAAAATTTTTCTTGTTAAAATATTAGCATAAATATTTTATTCTTAATCATAATATTTGTTCAAATTTAGACTTTCCCCCTCACCTCAATCCTCTCCCCTGAGGGGAGAGGGGAAAGTAGGGGGTTGGTTTATTTTTAAAGTGGTATTCTGTATCTTTGGATAAAGAAAGTCTGAATAAAAGGCAGGGGAGAAATGAAAACAAAAACCGCGCCCATTAAATTCGGAACCTCGGGATGGCGGGCGGTCATCGCCCGGGATTTCACCTTCACCAGGGTCAAGGTCGTGACCCAGGCCATCGCGGATTACCTGAAAAGCTCGGGCCTGTCCCGGGGCGAGGTCCTGGTTGGCTACGATACCCGGTTCCTCGGGGACCGGTTCGCCCGGGCCGCCGCGGAAGTCCTGGCCGGAAACCGGATCAAAAGCGTCCTTTCCAAACGGGATGTTCCCACCCCCGTCATCGCCTTTTCCATTTTGAACCGCAAAGCCAGTGGAGGGATCAATATCACCGCGAGCCACAACCCCCCGGAATACAGTGGACTGAAGTTTTCCCCGGACTGGGGCGGACCGGCGGAACCCCAGGTAACCAGCGAGATCGAAAAGCGGGCCAACCTGCTTGTCCGCCGTGAACATTTCCTGGAAATGGATTTTGACGCCGCCCGGAAAAAAGGCCTGATTAAAGAAGCTGATTTCAGCGGACCCTACCTCAAGGCCCTGGCCCGCAGGATCGACCTGGACGCCATCCGGAAGGCAAAAATAAAAGTCGCGGTGGACCCGCTCTTCGGCACCTCCCGGGGATACCTGGATGAAATCCTGCTCCGGGCCCGGGCCGAAGTGACCCTGCTCCATTCCGACGCCAACCCCGGGTTTGGAGGTTTACAGCCCGATCCCAGCGAGCATCACCTGGGTGAGCTGCGCGGTCTCTTGGCCCGGAACCGGAAACTGGCCCTGGGTCTGGCCGCCGACCCCGACGCCGACCGTTTCGGGATCGTGGACCGGGGCGGAAAATTCATCGAGCCGAATTACATCCTGGCCCTCCTGGCCGATTACCTGATCCGCGAACGCGGCGCCCGGGGGCCCGTGGCCCGCTCCGTGGCCACTTCCCACCTGATTGACCGGGTGGCGGAAAAATACGGAAGAAAGGTTATCGAAACCCCGGTGGGGTTCAAATACCTGGGCCGGGTGATGCTCGAGCAGGGCGCATTTTTAATCGGTGAAGAGAGCCACGGGATGTCTATCGGCGGACATATCCCCGACAAGGACGGCATCCTGGCCGGTCTCCTGGTGACGGAAATGGTGGCCCGGACCGGGAAAACCTTGAGCCGGCTCCTGAAAGATCTCTACCGCGAGGTCGGGGTGGTCCTGAACCACCGGATCAACCTGGTTCTAACCCCCCAGCTGGAAAAAGAAATCGGGAAAAAACTGGCGGGAAACCCGGGTAAAATCGCCGGGTTAAAGGTGATCGAACGTAACGAACTGGACGGCGTCAAACTTATCCTGGAGGGCGGAAGCTGGATCCTGGCCCGCAAATCGGGAACGGAACCGGTGGTCCGTATCTACCTGGACGGCCGATCGGAAAAAGAGATGCGGGAGCTGGAAAAAGCCGCGCACAAGTGGATACTGGGTTAGGAAAAGTTTCGAGTTTCGAGTTTCGAGTTTCGGGTTCCGGGTTAAACAACATTGACGATTTACGAATGACGATTGACGAATTTACGTCAAAACAAACTGAAACTGACACTGAAAAGAATTTCATGTTTACCTATGAAAAAATTGATCGGGTTGGGATCCGTTGTTATTTTTTTAGTCCTGGGAATTTGGTTATTGGCAACTGATTCATGGAGGTCAAAAAAGATGATTTTAGAAAAGCTTGAACTCGGACCATTTATGACCAACTGCTACATTTGCGGGGATGAAAAGACCCGCGAAGCCGCGGTGATCGACCCCGGTTTCAGCGCGGACGAAATCCTGCGCACCTTGACCCGCCATAAGCTCAAACTTCTTTATATCATCATCACCCACGCCCACATCGATCATATCGGCGCGGCCAAATCGCTCAAGGAATCAACCGACGCAAAAATCCTGATTCACAAGGAAGAATCCAAATACCTGATAACCTCCCCGGCCCAGGCGGTCATGTTTGGGATGAAACCTTCCCTGCCCCCTTCCGCCGATCAATATATAAAGGAAGGGGACGAGATCAAAATCGGAAGCATTGTTCTCAAGGTTTACCTGACCGCGGGACATTCCCCCGGGGGCATCAGCCTGTACGCGGCCAATGAAAAAGTGATTTTCGTGGGTGATTCCCTGTTTTCCGGTTCCATCGGCCGGACCGACCTGATCGGCGGCGACTACGACCAATTAATCCGGATGATCCGGGAAAAAATCTTCACCCTCCCCGAGGACACCCGGGTCTGCCCCGGCCACGGCCCGGACACCTCGGTGGGTTTCGAAAAGAAACACAACCCCTTCTTTTAAAATAAATATCTCCTGATTCTTGAATGACTCAAGATAAAACCCCCATCACACACGCCATCCGGGAATTGAAAGAAAAAGGGGTAACCTTCACCCTCCATCCTTATAAGTATGAGGAAAAAGGCGGGACCGAGGTGGCCTCCCGGGAACTGGGGGTGGATGAATATATGGTCATAAAAACCCTGGTGATGGAGGATGACCAGGGCAAGCCCTTCATCATCCTGATGCATGGAAACAAATCCGTATCCACGAAAAACCTGGCGAGATTGCTGAAAGTGAAATCGGTAAAACCCTGCGAACCGGAAGACGCCCACCGGCATACCGGATATATCGTGGGGGGAACCTCACCCTTTGGAACCAGAAAACCTCTCCCGGTATATATTGAGGCCTCGGTCCTGGACCTGCCCAAGCTTTACATTAACGCTGGGAAAAAAGGATTGCTGGCGGAGATGTCGCCCGGGGATCTGCGTAAAATCCTGAACCCCACCCCCGTGAATGTAGCGATATAAATGGCCCAACCGAAGCAAGGCGCAAGGGGCAAAGGGTTCAAATTTTTTTCCCCCCTCATCCTCGCCTTCTCCCCTGGGGGGAGAAGGAGTATTTTTTTCAGCACTTAAAAATGATATTCGCAACCTGAAGGTTGCGGCTACCAGTCCCCAGTCACCCAAGCCTCCGGCAACTTTCTTCTATTTTTTCCGGCGACCGGCTACTGGTTACCGGCTACCTGTCATTGTTTTTTTGACTGAGCCGTTCTTCCACTTCTTCCCGTGAGGCCTTGGCCGCCTCCCGGATTTCCTTATCGCCTTTCTTTTCCAGATCCTTCAGCACCGGGATGCAATCCTTCGAACCCACCTTGGCCAGGGCCTGAATTATCGCCAGTTTGGCCTTGTCGCTCTTTTCCTGCTCGGCCCCCGGAAGGAGCCAGCGCTTCTCCCGGGAAACCGCCCCCAGTAACACCTCTTCAATCCGCTCGGACATACCCGGCCGGGCATACTTGGCCAGGGTCATGCAGGCCTGGATCTGGAGCGCCTCATCCTCTTCCGGTTCCTTCTTGCCCCTCCGGCGCACGATATCCAGCAGGCGGGCCAGGGTCTCGGGGTTGGTGGAGGGATTCTGAGCCAGGAGGGCGACGGCCTTGCGCCGGACCGATATTTCCTTGTCCATCATCGCCCCGATCAAGGCCGGCTCGCTTCCTTCCTTGACCAGGCGGACCAGGGCGTTCAAGGCCTCTTCCCGCACCCGGGCCTGGGGGTAATCCAGGTATTTGCGGACGGTCCCCGCTTCCCGCATTCTGCCGATTTCACCCAATATCCCGAGGAGGTTGCGGACTACGAACCACTCCGAATCCTTTTTCTGAACCTCGGTTAGTATCGTGGGCAGGGCCAGGTCCCCCATCTGGATAATCGCGGTGGCCGCACTCTTCCGTACCCAGCGGTCCTTGCTTTCTTTCATGAGCTGGAGAAATACCGGGATGGCTCCCGTCCCCAGGGGCCCGAGCAGTTTCAGGACCTCCTGGCGGACTTCCTTCCCTCCCTTTTCGAACCTTTCCAACACCGCATCCATTACCACGGGGGTGAAAATTCCCTCCCAGGTTTTCCGGGCCAGTTCCGCCCTTTCCGGAAATCCGGAGCCGGCCTTTTCTTTGTGCTGCTGAAGAAGCTGGATGACCTCGGTAACCGGGGCATAAGCGCCCCGCCTGATTACCTCCGCGAGAATCCGCCCGAAAGCGTTGGCGGTCTTCAGGTAATCCTTGCCCGTGGCCGCCGTCCGGAGCTTCTCCGCGATCGGCAAGCGGCCGGCCAGGAATTCCTCCACCAATCGCTCGACAATAATCCTCTCCTGGATCGGTTTCGGCAGGTCGTCAAAAAGCACGAGCCCGCGGGCAAAAAGATCCTTTAAAATTCCTTCCGCTTCGGGGACGGATTCCCGCAGGAGGCGGTTGACGATGAGCTTGGTGATGGAAAGCAGCCGCTTTTCCCGCCACTGGAAACCTTCCTGGCCCACCACGCTCTCGACCCTTTTTCGAATCTGGTCCAGATCAGTTATTAATTCCTGGGTGGTGGAAACCATCAGGTTGTCGGGAATGTTGTTAATGATCTCGGCTTCGATATTAATGTCCTTAAATTCCCCGGCGGCTTCCACCACCAGGTCGGAATTGATCAGAATTTCCTTGATAAAATCCGGACGGCGAACCGGGCGGATGATATCTTCAAACACCTGCCGCTTGGCCCGGGACAGCTTCTTCGGATCCACTCCTTTGAAGAGGGGAATCATCATGAGATCCTTGGAGAGGCGGGTCAGCGCCAGTTCCACCCTCCAGGGAAGATGTCGATCGGACCCGACCACGTCGCCGGCGAAAATCACCGAAACATTGATGATGCCCTGGCCGAGAAAAGCCCCGGTTAAACGGTCCGCTTCCTCCCCCACCCGGGCGGAGGCGACCGGGGGCTGGCTCATCAGGTCGATAAAAGCCTCAAACTCTTTCTGGCTGATATCCCGTTTGACCGTGTAGGAAAGGAGGGTCCTGCGCTCATAAAAGTCCAGAAAGCGGGGGACAAACAATTCCGCCGTGGATTTGGCCACGATGCCGGTAAGTTCCAGCGGTTCGGCCAAAAGCCCGTCAATGAGGATATCCTTTTTTTCCCCGGTTTCCTTGCGGATAAAGGTCAGGTTTTCCCGATCCCCGATCAATTTTGTAAATTCCTCATAAAGCCCAACCTTGGCCGAGAGGGCCGAGGGATGGCTGGGATCGTAATAGCCGCTCCGGAGCATGGCCTTTATCATCCCGAGGGAAAGCTCGGAAAGCTGAATCACTTTCGGCACATCTTCGGATTTAAACCTGGATTTTAGAAATTCAAAGGATTCCATGATTTAACCTAAGTATAAAATAAACCAACCCAAATTAAAGTGTCTTTTTTACCTGGGGAACAAATCGACGCAACAACAAATTGGCCCGGAAACAACTTGGGAGCGGCTTTCTTCAAGAAGCGATGCAAAGATCGATCAGAATTTTGTCTACCAGCCTCTTGGTTTCGGAATTCTTTACCCTGGCCTTGAGCCGGTCAAGCTCCTCGCAAGCCTCCCTGATGTTGCCCCTGTCTTTCTGGCAGCCGGCGAAGTTGTAAATGGCGATTTTGCTCTCGGGATCGATCACCAGGGCGGTCCGGAAAGCCTCGGCCGCCTCTTCAAGCATACCCTGTTTCCGATAAACCAGCCCGATCTTGATCAGCCCCTGTGAATACCGCGGGTCGATCTCCAGAGCCGAACGGTATTCCTGAATCGCCTTATCAAAAATACCCATCGAGACATAGATATCCGCCAGGCGGGAACTAGCGTCAAAATGTTTCGAATCCAGCCGCTTGGCGGCCAGATATTCCTTGATCGCTCCCCGGACATCGTTCTTCATTTCCTGACAATACCCCAGGCCGAAATGGGCCGCGGCTGAACCGGGATTGGCTTTAAGCGCCTGCTGATATTCTTCCTGAGCCTTATCGAGGGCCTCGAGCTGAAAGTAATCCTGGGCCCGTTTCAGGTGGGCTTTGGCGGATTCGAGATCGACCTTCCTTCCCGACTCAGTTTCGGTAACCTCCAGGTCGGGGATCTTTTCCTCTTCGGCCGCCTCCGCGAAAACCTGGCTTTGCCATCCGCTGAGAAAAAGAAATACCAGGATGATCACGATTTTTTTCATAAAGATTCTCTTTTCCTAAAACATTCGCTGGCTTGCGTTTGAAGCAGCCGGCGGCTGCATTTCGAAAAATAATAACAATTATATTTCAATCCGCAACCGGAAAGTGCTTACCATAAGTGTTTACCATAAAAAAGAACCTTTAGGGATATTCCATTTTAAACCCGGTTACGGAATAATAACGGCACCCATGCGCGAGAAGAAGATCACCTACTGCCGGATTTGTGAAGGTCTCTGCGGCCTGGTCGCGGAGGTGGAAGACGGCCGCCTCGTAAACCTGTCCCCCGATCCTGAACACCCGGTCAGCCGGGGTTACTTCTGCCCCAAGGGCAGGGCCATGCTCCAGGTGCAGAATGACCCGGAAAGAGTCCGCGCCCCCCTGAAACGCACCGGGTCAGGCTGGGAAAAGGTCTCCTGGGATGAAGCCATCGCGGAGGTGGGGGACCGGCTCTCCGCGATCCGCCGGGAGCACGGAAGCCAGGCCATCGGGATGTACCTGGGGAACCCGGCCGCCTTCTCCTATTCCTACGGCGCCTTCGCCCAGGGATTTCTACAGGGAATCGGGACCACGAATCTTTTCACCGCCGGTTCCCAGGACTGCAACAACAAGTTCGCCTTCTCCCAGATTTTCTACGGCTCCCCCTTGATTCACCTCTTTCCGGATGTTGATTGCACGGATTACCTCCTGGTCCTCGGATCCAATCCCCTCGTTTCCCACCTGAGCTTCGCCACCGTCCCCCGGATCGCGGAAAGAATGAAAGCCATCGAAAAACGGGGCGGGAAAGTGGTGATGATCAACCCGCGCCGGACCGAAACCAGCCGGGTGGTGGGAGAGCAGGTCTTCATCCGCCCGGACACGGATATCTTTTTCCTCCTGGCCCTGGTTCACCAGATTTTCAAGGAAAAGCGGGCGGACCTGTCGGTCCTGAACATTTACACCGAGGGGATCGAATCGTTGCAACGCGCGGCCGATCCCTACCCTCCGGAAAAGGCGGCGGGAATCACCGGGATCCCCGCCGAGACAATCATCAGGATTGCCCGCGAGTTTTCCTCGGCCCGCCTGGCCGCCTGTTACGGACGGGCCGGGGTCTGCCTGGGCCGGTTCGGGACCCTGACCTCCTGGGGGATCGACATCCTGAACCTGGTCACCGGGAACCTGGACAAACGCGGCGGAGCCGTCTTTCATCCGGGATTCGTTGACCTGGTCCGGCTTTTCGACCTCTCCGGCCTGGGCCGGAGCCAGGCGCGCAGCCGGATCGGGAATTACCCCCAGCTCATGGGGACCTTCCCGGCCGGGATAATGGCCGAGGAAATCCTGACCCCCGGGAAGGGGCAGATCCGGGCGATGATCGTGACATCCGGCAATCCCCTCGTTTCCTGTCCGAACGTCCGGAGCCTGGAGGAGGCTTTCTCCCGGCTTGAGCTAGTGGTCATGGTTGATTTCTATAAGAATGAGACCTCCCGCCTTGCCCACTACCTCCTCCCGGCCACCACCTTCCTGGAACGCGAGGATCTGCCGATCTCCACCACCTCTTTCCAGCCGATCCCCTATGCCCAGTTCACTGAGGCAGTTGTTCCCCCGGACGGGGAACAACTGCCCGAATGGGAGATCTATGCCCGGCTTTCCGAGCGGATGGGGCTCCCCCTCATGGGACAGAAACCTCTGGACTTTCTGCTCAAGCCCTTCCGCCGGGCTGGAAGAATTCCCGGGGTCGCGAAATACCTCGGGTTCCATCCCCGCTGGCTCCTCCCGGGGCTCCTCCTTTCCGGCAGGATGGTTTCCCTCCGCCGGTTAAAGAAGAATCCTCATGGGGTCCTCCTGGAACCCAATCGCTCCGGCCAGCTGCTGGAAAAAAGATTTCGGAAAAAAGGAAAAAAACTAAACCTGGTGCCGCCGGAATTTCAGGCCGAGTTGGAGAAGCTCAAGCAGTATGCCGAGGTTAAAACTGATTCCGAATACCCCCTGCTGATGATCGGAAGGCGGAGCCTGGGTTCAATCAACAGCTGGCTCCATCACGCTCCCCATCTCCAGGGCAGGGAAAACGATTGTCTCATTCATCCGGATGACGCCGCGCGGGTCGGGGTTTCGGAAGGCGAGCGCGTCCGGGTGGTAAGCAGGATCGGGTCGGTCGAAATCCCCGCTAAAATTACCGATGACATTATGGCCGGCGTGATCTCCATCCCCCATGGGTTCTCCCAGGTTCCCGTGGAAGAATATAAACTTCCCGGAAAAGCTCCCGGGGCCTGCACCAACATGCTGACTGACGAGAAAGACCTCGAAACCTTCGCCGGGATGGCGCTTCTGAACGGTGTGCATGTACGGGTGGAAAAAATCGCCGAATCTATTTAACCCTCCACTCCCCCTCCAGTCAGGCATTCGCTTCCAAAACAATTCGATTTTGCTGCTGTTTTTTTCTTTGGGGGTTTCTGAAAACCCAACAAACCCAACAAACCCAACAAACCCGATAAACCCTATGAACGCAAAGAATCGTCTCACGTCTCACGTCTAAATTTTTGTTGGCGGTCTGCGGTCGGCGGTCAGCGGTCGTCCTACCCGGTTTTGCCTTGGTTTTTGGTTTATAGTATCGTTCCCTGGGATTTTTGGAACATGGCTGGGAAAGAAACCTATTCGCCTCTGCTCATAATCTCCGGCAAGGGAGGGGTGGGCAAAACCACCGTTTCCGCCGCCCTGGGCCTGGCCCTCGCCCGAACCGGGAAGCGGGTCCTCCTGGTCGAGGTCAGGGGGGAAAACCGGATCCCGCCGCTTTTTGAAAAAAGCCCGGCCGGATACGCCGAGAAGGAAATCGCCCCCAACCTCTATTCGATCAGCGTCACCGGCGAGGACGCCGCCCGGGAATACCTGAAGATTCGCCTGATCGTGAAGCTCGCGTATGAAACCCTGATCGAACATCCCCTTTTCCAGTTTGTCATCGAGGCCATCCCCGGTCTCGCCGACCTTTTCAGCCTGGGCAAGATCTGGGACCTGCACCGCTTCGGGCACCAGCGGCAAAAAAGGTGGCGGTACGACTACATCATCCTGGATTCGCCCCCCACCGGCCAGGGCATTCCCTTCCTCCGGGCGCCCGAGGTGATCATCTCCACCCTCCGGCTCGGCCCGGTGGTGATGGAAGCCAGAAAGATCCAGAAACTCCTCTCCGATAAATCCCAGACCCGGCTCCTGATCATGACCATTCCGGAGGAGATGGCGGTTTCCGAGGCGATCGAGTACTGGAAAAGGGCTAAAAATGAACTCGATATCCTTCTCGGCCCCCTCATTATTAATAATGTCCTTCCGGGCCTCTTTTCCCCGGAAGAAAAAAAATGGCTTTCCGGCCATCCGGGCATTCCGGAACCTCTGGCCGGGCTGGTTGAGCCCGCCCGGATCCGGATCCTCCGGGAGGAGAATCAGCGGGAGGAGATCAACCGGCTCAAGGAAGAGATCCGCTGGGGCAAATTTGTCGAGGTTCCCCTCTTTTCTCAGCCGGATTGGGAGAAAAAAGATCTCCTGGAGATGGGGAACCTGCTCGGACCCGAACTGTTCCCCGGGTTCTCCGGAAAAATTAAAGGAAAATGATCATATCAAAGATTTTAGAAAATCATTTATTGTCCCCCTCACCCTCGCCCTCTCCTCTCCGAGCCAGAGGCTCTACAGAGCCGGAGGCCTCCAGGGGAGAGGGAATGGGAGAGGGTGGAAAGGTTAATTTTAACATTTATGGAAATCGGTGAGATTTTAAAAAGCAAGAAGATCGCTATCATCGGGGGGAGCGGAGGGGTGGGCAAAACCAGCCTTTCCGCCGCCTTGGGTCTCGCGCTGTCCCGGAGCGGCCGAAAAACCCTGGTTCTGACCATCGACCCGGCCCGCCGGCTGGCCGATGCCCTGGGTATTAAATTAAAAGGGGGGGAAGAAATCCTCATCCCCGAAGCCGCCCCCGGGGACCGCGGGACGAAAAAGAACGGTTTTCTCCGGGCCATGATGCTGGATATGAAGAGCACCTTCGATACCCTGGTAATAAAGTCAGCCCCCAACCCGGTGGTGCGAGACCGGATCTTGAAAAACCGCTACTACCAGCAATTGTCCACGGTGGTCTCAGGATCGCAGGATTACATGGCGATTGAAAAACTCTATGAACTCAACCGTCGAGAGGACCTGGACCTGATTGTTCTCGACACCCCCCCCACCCGCTCGGCCTGGGAATTTTTGACTGCGCCCAGCCGGGTGGTCAGCATTCTTGAAGGCGGCCTACTCAAAATGCTCGTCCGTCCCTATCTGAAGTTGGGCCGAAAAGCTTTCGGAATCTTCCGGGACCGGGGCGAGATCCTGGCCTCCGCGGCGGAACGGCTGGTGGGGGTGGAGATCCTGCGCGAGATCGCCGAGCTGGCCCTGGACTTCGAGGAAATCCTGGAATTGTTCAAAACCCGGGCGGAAAAGGTGCAAACCTTGCTCCGGGATGAAAAGAGCGTTTTTTTCATCGCCACCCGCCCCCGCTCCGATCTTCTCCAGGAAGCGCGGATCTACCGTGATCGTCTCCGGGAAGCCCGGATTCCCTTCGGGGGATTCTTCGTAAACCGGATGGGAACCTGCCCGGAACCGCTCCCCCAAGAATCCCGGGAATTATCTTCGCTCCTTTCCCAAAACCTGGCTCCCGGAATCGAGGGGAAGGATTTTGAAAAGCGGCTCTGGCAAAATCTGATGGAAGTTCAGGCCCGCTACCAGGACGAAAAAGAAGCGATCAACCGACTCTTAAAAACCGCCAAAACCGGTGACCGGATTTTCCTGGTCCCCGAGCTCGCCGAGCCGATTCATGACCTCGCGGGGCTTTCCCAGTTGGCGGAAAAGCTGGAATTGAGTTAAGCAAATCCCTTTCCTCGATAATCGTTTCAGTAACCCCCCTCTCCCTTCAGGGTGAAGCCCTTCAGGATGAACCCCTCAGGGGAGAGGATTAAAGAAGATGTCCAACGGTTGATTTTTCGGTCATTTTGTAGTTGCCTCATTTATGAGGCACCGTCGGTGAAGATATTTTCTCAGACCGATCCCTCCCGATGTCGGGATAAATCCCTCTGAAGTCGGGACAAGTAAATCGGGCAACTACGCAATCGTTGGACAGCCTTTAAAGCTAGGGGGATTTTTTTGATATGGACGATTATATATTTCCTCGGCTGATTCTTTACAGTTATTACCGCATGTTTTATTCTTTTAACTTGTTTTTTCCAGACAGACGGAGGGAAAAGAATGACCGCAAAAATTATCCTGGGGACTGAGGTCGCCAAGGAAATCCGGGAAGAATTGAAAAAAGAGGTCGCTTCCCTGAAGGAAAAACACGGGATTACCCCAGGGCTGGTAACCATCCTGGTGGGAGAAGACCCGGCTTCGGTCAGCTACGTGACCGGGAAGCAGAAAACCGCCAAGGAGCTCGCCTTTCATTCCCTTCAGGACACCCAGCCGGCGGACATCTCCGAAGCCCGGCTCCTGGAACTGATCGACAAATATAACCGGGATAAAAATATTCATGGGATCCTCGTTCAGCTCCCCCTGCCCAAGCATATCAACGAGACCAGGATTCTTTACGCGATTGATCCGAAAAAGGACGTGGACGGCTTCCACCCGGTCAATCTCGGCAAGCTGATGATCGGCGAGGCGGACTACCTCCCCTGCACCCCCGCCGGGATCCAGCAGCTCCTGATCCGCGCGGGCGTGCCGATCGACGGCGCCGAGGTCGTCGTGGTGGGGCGCTCGAATATCGTGGGCAAGTCCATCGCCAATATCCTTCTGCAGAAAGCGGCGGGAGCCAACGCCACCGTGACCATCTGTCACACCCGGACCCGGGACCTGGCCTCCCACACCCGGCGGGCCGATATCCTGATCGTGGCGGCCGGGAAACCCAAGGCCGTGACCGCGGACATGGTCCGGCCGGGAGCGGCGGTCATCGACGTGGGGGTAAACCGGATCGGCATGACCCCGGAAGGAAAAGCCAAGCTCTGCGGGGATGTGGATTTTGAAGCGGTAAAGGAAATCGCCTCGGTGATCACCCCCGTGCCCGGCGGGGTGGGCCCGATGACCATCATCATGCTGATGGCCAACACCGTTAAAGCCGCCAGGCTCGCGGCCGAAAAAAAGTAGTTTCGGGTTTCGAGTTTCGAGTTTACGATAAAGTTATGTCCAAAATAATCGCGGTCGCGGGCAAGGGCGGAAGCGGGAAAACCACCGTGGCCGCCTTGCTGATCCGCGAACTGCAGAACCGAAGAAAAGTCCCGATCCTGGCCATTGACGCCGATCCGGTCGCTAACCTGGGTCCCTTCCTGGGGATCAAGGTGGAAAATACCATCGGCGCGGTCGAGCAGGAATTCCGGAACGCCCGGGAGAAGATTCCCCCCGGGATGACCAAGGCCAGCTACCTGGAAATCCTTTTAAACGGCGCCATCGCGGAAAGAAACGGGGTGGACCTGCTGGTCATGGGGCGCCCGGAAGGCCCGGGGTGCTATTGCTCGGTCCACAACCTGCTCCGCGAATTTATCGAGAAACTATCCACCAATTACCCCTATCTGATCGTGGATAACGAGGCCGGGATGGAGCATTTTTCCCGGGGAACGTTCCCCCGGGTTGATCACTTGCTCCTGGTCTCCGATCCCAGCCGGAGAGGGATCAAATCGGTTAAGTCCCTGATCCGGCTGGTCCAGGATCTCCAATTGAAAATCCCGGAATATTCCCTGGTCGTGGACCGAACCCGGTCAGGGATCCCCCCGGAAATCCAAGCGGACCTGAACGGACTCGGGGCCAGGCTTTTGGGCGTGATTCCCGAGGATCAGGAAATCACCGGATTGGATTTGCATGATCTCCCGATCACGGAATTGAGCCGGGAATCGTCCGCGGCCCGGGCGTTCTCCGAGATCTGCGATTTATTGTTGTAGAGAAAACAGGAGCAGCCCAACGACGGATTTTTGGGTGATTTTGTAGTTGCCTCATTTATGAGGCTTGTCCCAAACCAAGTTAAAGGACTGGGGGGAAATATTTTCCGCCCGATAAATCGGGCAACTACAATGAACGTCGGACATATTCGGTAAGGTTTGAAACGAACGGAGGATAAATGGCCCAGGAAAAAGAGAAACAGGAGGAGCGGATTGATTTCGAGGGGAAAAAAGTGAAGATCGTGGGGGCTGACTATGATCCCGGAACCCCCACCGAACCCCACCCCTGGCGGAACAAACTGAAGACCCGGGAAGAGATGCTCAAATACCTGGAGACCGCCGAACGCTACTGGTTCTCGAAGGAATGGTTCGGGAGCGAAAAGCGGAAAAATCCGGCGTGACAAAAGCGGCAAAGGGCAAAGGGCATAGCGCAAAGAGCAAGAAATGTTTGATTGTCATTCCTGCGAAAGCAGGAATCCAGACACAGTCCTCACAAAAGTTGGGAATTATTGATTTAGAAACCTGGATTCCGCATCAAGTGCGGAATGACGAAAAGCGATAAATTCGAAGTCAGGTAAAAGGTAATTTCGAGTAAAAGTTAAGGAGGAAAATATGGCATTGGCAATTCCGAAACTTAAATATACCGGCAAAATCCAGGAGGTCACGATCGGGAAAGGCGAGCGGGCCATCACCCTGGGAGGAGAAACCGCCTTCCCCTTCTACCTGTTTGAAGGGGAAATCCCCCACCCTCCCCGGATCGCCATGGAAGTGCATGATTCCCCTCCCCCCGACTGGCCCGATGCGGCCACCGAACCGTTTCGTGACGTCCTGAATGATCCGGCCGCGTGGGCGAAAAAATGCGTTTCCGAATACGGCGCCGATGCCATCGCCCTCAGGCTCACCTCCACCGATCCCAACGGGGCCAATCGTCCGGCCGGCGAGGTCATTCCCCTGGTGAAGGCGGTGGCCGCCGCGGTCCCGGTTCCGGTCCTGGTTCTGGGTGTCGGCAACCCGGAAAAGGACACCGAGGTATTAAAGAAGGTGGCCGAGGAATGCACGGGGCAAAACCTGGTCCTGGGGCCGGTCGAGGAAAAAACCTACAAGCAGATCGGGGCCAGCGCCATCGGTTTCGCCCACCGGGTTCTGGCCACTACCCCGATTGATGTCAACCTGGCCAAGCAGCTCAACATCCTTCTTTCCAACCTGGGCGTGCCCGAAAACCAGACCCTGATGGATCCCACCACCGGCGGCCTGGGCTACGGGCTGGAATACTCGTACTCGGTGATGGAGCGCGACCGGATGGCCGCCCTCATCCAGGAAGATGAAAAGCTCAAATTTCCCCTCGTCAATTACGTCGGGATCGAAACCTGGAAAACCAAGGAAGCCAAGACCCCGGACGATCCCAGGCTGGGAAAAGCTCGAAACCGGGGGATCCTGATGGAAGCGATCACCGCGGTCTGCTTCCTCCTGGCCGGTTCCGACCTGGTCATCCTGCGCCATCCCGATTCCGTCAAGCTGGTCCGGGAAATTATTTCAGAACTCTTGGCCCGGTAAAGCAACATGCTAAACGATAAAAATTCTTTTGTTTTTCTCGTCATTCCCGCGAACGCGGGAATCCAGATTTTATATTTTGGTTCCCCGCTTTCGCGGGGACGACGCCTGGATCCCCGTTTGCACGGGGATGACAAAAAAGAAACGGATGTTTTTTTGGAGTGCATTAGCTTGCTAATGCGACGCACATTCTTTTATGGAGTGCAGAAGCTTGTTTATCCCGACAATGGAGGGACTTCGGCAACGCATCGGCAAGCCGATGCAGTCCATATAAAAAGCAAATTAAATAACTAGGAATATCCTCATTAAGGAGGTTAACTTGGAAAAAGCGACCACCAAACGCAGCGCTGATCCCGCCGCCTGCGAGCTCCTGACCCGCTGCAGTGAAGAAAAACTGGTCCTGTCCTGGGACCGTTACGAGGCCCAGCAACCGAGCTGCGGGTTCGGCGCGCAGGGAATCTGCTGCCGGCTCTGCGCCATGGGACCCTGCCGGATCGGGAAAAAGGCCCAGGCCGGGGTCTGCGGCGCCACCGCCGATACCATCGCCGCCCGGAATTTCGCCCGGATGATCGCCGCCGGGACGGCCGCCCACTCCGACCACGGAAGGTCGGTGGCCGAGGTTTTTCTTCTTACCGCGGAGGGCAAGATCCCGGGCTACGAGATTAAGGATGAGCAGAAACTTTACCAGCTGGCGCTGGACCTCGAAATCGAGATCGGGAAAAAGCCGGTCAAGGAAATCGCGCTGGAAGTGGGCAAGAAACTCCTGGCCGAGTTCGGGAGGCAGGAGGGCGAGCTCCGATTCATTAAACGGGCCCCGCTCAAGCGGCAGGAGATCTGGAGGAAATTGGGGATCACGCCCCGGGGGATTGACCGGGAGGTGGTCGAGATCATGCATCGGACCAACATGGGGGTGGACCAGGATATCGACAACCTGATGCTCCAGGGCTCCCGCTGCGCCCTGGCCGACGGCTGGGGCGGTTCCATGATCGCCACCGAGCTCCAGGACGTCATGTTTGGAACCCCGGTCCCCCGCACCAGCGCCGCCAACCTGGGGGTGCTCCGGGAAGACGAGGTCAACATCGTGATTCACGGGCACGAACCCCTGCTTTCGGAAATGATCGTGGCGGCCTCCCGGAGCCAGGAAATGCGCGAGCTCGCCCGGAAGGTCGGTGCCCGGGGCATCAACCTGACCGGGATCTGCTGCACCGCCAACGAAATGCTCATGCGCCACGGCATCCCCATCGCCGGGAATTTCCTCCACCAGGAGCTGGCGATCGTCACCGGGGCGGTTGAGGCCATGATCGTGGACGTCCAGTGCATCATGCAGGGGCTCGCCGAACTCAGCCAGTGCTTCCACACCAAGCTGATTACCACCTCCAGCAAGGCCAAGATCACCGGCGCCCTGCATCTGGAATTTGACGAACACGACGCCCTGAAAACCGCCCGGAAGATCGTCCAGACCGCCGTGGAAAACTTCCCCAATCGCCGGAAGGCACGGGTCTGCATCCCGGACAAAACCTGCGGCATGGTCGTGGGGTTCAGCCACGAAACGATCAACTACCTCCTGGGCGGGATGTTCCGGGCCAGCTACAAACCCCTTAATGACAACATTATCAACGGCCGGATCCGGGGCATCGCCGGGGTGGTCGGCTGCAACAATCCCCGGGTCGAGCAGGACTCCGCCCACCTCGCCATGGTCCGGGAGCTGATCAAGAACGATGTCATCGTGCTCTCCACCGGCTGCGGGGCGTTGGCCTGCGGAAAGGCGGGCCTCCTGACCCCCGAATCCGCCCGGGAATTCGCCGGGCCGGGCCTGGCCGAGATCTGTGAAACCGTGGGGATTCCCCCAGTTCTGCACATGGGATCGTGCGTGGACAATTCCCGGATCCTCATGGCGGCGACCGCGGTCGTGAAACAGGGCGGCCTGGGCGATGACATCTCCGACCTCCCGGCCGCGGGGGCGGCCCCGGAGTGGATGAGCGAGAAGGCCATTTCCATCGGCCAATACTTTGTCGCCTCCGGGGTCTTCACGGTTTTCGGGGTCACCTTCCCGATCACTGGAAGCCAGGGGATGAAAGACCTTCTTTTCGAGCGGATGGAAAAATCCTTGGGGGGAAAGTGGGCCTTCGAGCCAGACCCGATAAAGGCGGCTCAGATAATGATTGAGCACATCGATAAAAATCCCGGGAACGGGTGCTTTACGACATGAGCATGAGAAGGGAACTGGAATAACATAAAGGGTTAAATCGAAACTGTTCCACGTTCAACGTTCACGGTTGACACCTCTGAACCTCTGAACCTTGAACGCTGAACCTTGAACCTGATCATTTATCAAGGAGAAATGTAAATGTCCAAAATCATCGCGGCGGCGGCCATCCGGGGAGCCAACAAGATCCTGGCCCGGGCCGAAAAGGAATACCAGGAAGCCCTGGAAAAATGGGGTCCCAAGCAGGAGGTCGGCTTTCCCAACACCGGGTATTACCTGCCCATCATCTACGGCATGCTGGGCCTCCCGGTCAAAAACCTGGGCGACATCAAGCCGGTCCTGGAATGGTGCCATCGCCTGACCCCTCCCCCGGTCAAGGAAACCCTTAACCTGCCATACCTGGCCCCGGCCCTGGACGCGGGGATGGGCACCCTTTTCGCCGAGGAGATCATCGAGGCCATCCGCTATCTGAAAACCCCGGATTTTTACCTGCCGGCGGAAGATCCCAAGGAGGGGAAACTCTGGCTGGGCGCGGCTGATGACGTCATCCTCCGCAAGCGCGGGGTCGAGTTCGTGGACGGCACCGCCCCCGGCTTCGCCGCCATCGCCGGCGCCGCCCCCAACGCCCAGGTGGCCGCCCGTATCGCCCAGGAGCTCCTGGAAAAAAATCTCTATGTCTTCATGTGCGCCGAGAACGAAGGCCGGCGCTTCTCCGAGCAGCTGGTGGAAGCCGGGGTCCAGATCGGCTGGCCCACCCGGCTGGTTCCCTTCGGGCCGGACATCAGCGCCGCCGTCTTCGCCCTGGGTTTCGCCACCCGGGCGGCCATGAGCTTCGGGGGGATCAAGCCCGGGGATTTCCGAAAAATCCTGATCTACAACAAGGACCGGGTTTTCGCCTTCGTCCTGGCCCTCGGCTACGTGAGCGACGAATGGTACGCCACCGCCGCCGGGGCGATCAACTACGGCTTCCCGGTCATCGCCGACACCCCCATCCCCCAGATCCTGCCCACCGGGATCTGCACCTACGAGCACGTGGTCTCCAACATCCCCCACTCCGAGATCGTGGCCAAGTGCGTCGAGGTCCGGGGCCTGAAGGTCACCATCACCAAGGTTCCCATCCCCGTGGCCTACGGGGCCGCCTTCGAGGGCGAGCGGGTCCGGGGGGAGGATATTCACCTGGAATGCGGCGGGGGAAAAACCCAGGCCGTGGAATGGCTCACCACCCGGGACATGACCGAAGTTGAGGACGGCAAAATCGAGGTGATCGGGCCCGAGATTACCGATGTCAAAGCCCCCTCGCGCCTGCCCCTGGCCATTGTCGTGGAGGTAGCCGGGAGAAGCATGCAGGACGACTTCGAGCCCATCCTCGAGCGGCAGATCCATCATCTCCTCAATTACGCCCAGGGGTTGATGCACATCGGACAGCGGGATATCGCCTGGGTCCGGATCGCCAAATCCGCCGTGGAAAAGGGCTTCCGCCTCTCCCACCTCGGGTCCATCCTTCATTCCAAGCTTCACTCCGATTTCGGCACGGTCTTCGACAAGGTCCAGGTCAAAATCTATACCCAGCCGGAAAAGGTGAAGGAAATCATCGAGAAGGCCCGCGCGGTTTACCAGCACCGCGATGAGCGCCTGGCCGGGATGAAAGATGAATCCGTGGAAACCTTCTACTCCTGCACCCTCTGCCAGTCCTTCGCCCCCAGCCACGTCTGCGTGGTCACCCCCGAGCGCCCCGGCCTCTGCGGGGCCTACAACTGGCTGGACTGCAAGGCCTCGAACGAGATCAACCCCACCGGGCCCAATCAGCCGGTGATCAAAGGCGAGACGATCGACCCGGTCTACGGGCAGTGGAAAGGCGTCAACGAGTTCGTCCGCAAGGCCTCGCGGGGCAAGGTGGAAGCAATGGACACTTACGGGATCATGCGGGCGCCCATGACTTCCTGCGGCTGTTTTGAATGCATCACCGCGATCCTGCCCCTGGCCAACGGGGTCATGGTCGTGGACCGCGATTTCGCCGGGATGACCCCGAGCGGGATGAAATTCACCACCCTGGCCGGGTCGGTCGGGGGCGGGCAGGTGACGCCGGGGTTCGTCGGCCACTCGAAATTCTTCATCACCAGCCCCAAATACCTGTCCGCCGAGGGCGGGACCAAGCGCATCGTCTGGATGCCCAAGCGGCTCAAGGAGGAAATCGCCGAGCGGATGAAGAAACGGGGGGAGGCCCTGGGAATTCCCGACCTCCTGGATCGGATTGCCGATGAAACCGTCGGCGCCAGCGAAGAGGAAATCCTGCCCTTTCTGATGGAGAAAAAGCACCCGGCCATCGAAATGACGCCGATGCTATAAGTAAGCAGTAGGCATAGGGCATAGAGCAGAGCGTAGGGAGCAAGCAGTAAGCAGATGGTAGCCGCAGGCTTCAGCCTGCGCGTAGTTGCCCGATTTATCGGGCTATCAAGTTAGTCATTGCGAGGAGCGAAGCGACGAAGCAATCTGAATTTAGTTATTGGAGCTTGGTTATTGGTAATTGATAATGAGGGAGGATTGAAATGGCTTTGAGCGGAATTGAAATCTACAAACTCCTGCCGAAAACCAACTGCAAGGACTGCGGGGTGCCGACCTGCATGGCTTTCGCGATGAAGCTGGCTTCCGGGCAGGCCGAGCTTTCCCTGTGCCCGCACGTCTCCGAGGAATCCAAGGCCAAGCTTTCCCATGCCGCCGCCCCCCCGATCCGAACGGTCACGATCGGCGCGGGGGAAAGAACCGTCAAGGTCGGCGGGGAAACCGTCCAGTTCCGCCATGAAAAAACCTTCTATAATCCCACCGGCATCGCGCTGCGGGTTACCGATAAAGAGCCCGATTCCCTGGTGGAGGCCAAGCTGAATAATTTCAACCGGAATGTCTACGAACGGGTGGGGCTCAAGCTCAAGGCCGACCTCGTCCTGATCGATGCGGAAAGCGGGAACGCGGAGAAATTTGCCGCCCTCGTCCAAAAAGTCGCCGGGCTCACCCTTGCTCCTTTGATCCTCCGGTCCGAAAACCCCGAGGTCTTAAAAGCCGGGCTGGAAAAGGTGGCAAACCGGAAACCCTTGGTCGGTCCGGCCACCACGGAGAATTCCAAGGCCATGGCGGAGATCGCCAAAAGCAAAGGTCTTCCCCTGATCGTCCACGGGAAAGATCTGGAATCGTTAGTCGCGCTTTCCAGTGAACTCCAGGCGGCGGGATTGAATGACCTGGTGCTGGATACCGGCACCCGAGCCATCGGAAAAGCTTTCGAGGAACAGGTGATGATCCGCCGGGCGGTAATTGCCGCCCAGAACAAGGCCCTGGGCTTCCCGACAATCACCTTTCCCTGCCTGATGACCGATGATCTCCTCAAGGAAGCCCTTTATGCCTCGGTGTTCATCGCCAAGTATGCCGGGATCGTAACCCTTTCCGACGTCCCGGGCGAGGTTCTCTTCCCGCTTCTCCTGGAGCGGATGAACATCTTTACCGATCCCCAGCGCCCCATGGCCACCAGCCCCGGCATCTATGAGATCAACGGCCCGACGGCGGATTCCCCGGTCCTGATCACCACCAACTTCTCTTTAACCTACTTCATCGTCTCGGGCGAGGTGGAGAACTCCAAGCTCCCGGCCTGGCTGATCGTTTTTAATACCGAGGGTCTTTCCGTGGTCACCGCCTGGGCCGCCGGGAAATTCGCCGCCGACGGGATCGCCGCTTACGTGAAAAAATGCGGGATCGACCAGAAAGTCTCCAACCAGCGCCTGGTTATCCCCGGGATGGTGGCGGGGTTGAGCGGGGAGCTGGAAGAAGAGCTGGCGGGCTGGAAGATTATTATCGGCCCGCGGGAAGCGCAACACATCACACCGTTCCTCAAAGAATTGAAGTAGGCAGTAGGCAGTAGGCAGTAACCAGCAAAGAGCAAAGGGCAAAGAGCATAGGGTATAAGACAGTAAGCAGAACACACTATTCTTGTCATTCTGAGCCCTTCGAGATCCTTCTCCCGTCAGAGACGGGATCAGGATGACAAGAAACGAAGGGCGAAGAATCTCGGTTTTTCCCTATTCCCTATTACCTATGACCTATCACCTATGACCTATGACCAATCAATAAGGAGTTAACCATGCTTCTGATCGGTGAGAATCTTAACATCATGTCCAAGACCCTGGGCCCGGCGCTCAAGGAAAGAAAAGGCCAGCCGATCCAGGACATGGCCCGGGCCGAGGTCCAGGCCGGGATTGATTATATCGACGTGAATATCGGCCCCGCTCGGAAAGACGGGCCTGATCTCCTGGGCTGGGCGGTGAAAACCATCCAGGAAGTTGTCATCCTTCCCCTGAGCCTCGACACCACCAACATGGACGCGATGGAGGCGGGCCTGGCAGCCCACCGGGGCAAGGCGATCATCAACTCCGTCTCCCTCCAGCCCGGCCGGGCGGAACGGCTCCTGCCGCTCGCGAAAAAACACGGGTCCTATGTCATCGCCCTTCTCTGGGGGGCGGAAGGCATGCCCCGGGACGAAAACGAGCGGGCCATAATGGCAGTGGACTTTCTTCAGAAAGCGTCCGAATTCGGGATTCCCAACGATAATATCTCTTCAGAAAGCGTCCGAATTCGGGATTCCCAACGATAATATCCTGATTGACCCCATCATCTCCCCGGTCAGCGTCGAAATCAACCAGGTCAAATCCTGCCTCACCTTCCAGAGCCTGCTCGCCGATATCGCCCCGGGCTGCGGCTCCACCTGCGGGCTATCCAATATCTCGAACGGCGCACCCGCCGAGCTCCGGCACTGGCTGGACAAAACCTATTTCATCATGCTCAAGCGTTACGGCCTGTCTTCCGCGATCGTGAATTCATTCGACCAGGAGCTGATCGAGATCGCCCGGGGAAAGAAACCTGAGATCGAGAAGCTCATCCACCGGCTGATGGACGGCGAGTCCGTGGACAAGAACTCCCTTTCGGAGATCGAGCTCAAGTACTACAAAACCGCCCGCGTCCTTCTGGGTCACACCGTCTACTCACACCTCTGGTTGGAAGCGTAATAAAAAGCTCAAAGCTCAAAGGTCAAGGCTCAGGGTTCAAGGTTCAAAGTTCCCTCCGGGCCCTAGGCCCATACGGGCCGGAGGCAAGGTTCAAGGTAGCCGCAGCCTTCAGGCTGCGATATTAATTTTCTTCAATCTACATTTCCTTTATAGAATCCCCTCTCCCCTCCGTGGGAGAGGGCTTGACCCAAGCGGAGTCGAGGGGCGGGGGGTGTGAGGGGGTCATAATTTCAACTCGTCATTGCGAGCACGCTAAAGCGGGCGCGGCAATCTCGATCTTACGCTTATTCCCGCAAAAAACTATTTCTCTAATTCATTATTCAGCTTTTTGAGAATATCCTCTATTTCGGCGCCTGAGATATCCGGTTTATCGCTTTTGAAATAAACCGTAAGAAGAAAGACCTCCTTTTCTTTTTCCTTCCAGCGATAAATCAACCGGAATCCCCCGCTTTTACCCTTTTGAAGATCCGAACTTTTTACCCTGATTTTCCAGATTTCACCCTTCCAGCCGGGAATTCGCTCGCCCCAGAATGGTTCTTTTTCCAGCGATTGAACGATTGGGAGAAGGTCTTCTTTAATCCGAGGGAATTTTTTCTTCAGAATCTTTAAAGATTTCTGAAGAGTGTCGGTCAAACGGACTTCATAATTCATTCCAAACCTCGTCCCAGGGTATTGCTTTCTTTTCCTTGATTTCTTTTAAACCTCTCCGGACCAGCTTTTTAAATTCCCTGGATCGAGAGAGATTTTTTGACTCCTTCCGGTCTGTCAATTCCGAAATAAGGACGAGGATTCTTTGATATTCCTCTACCGGGAGGATCACTGCCTTGGGCTTACCTTTCTTGTCAATAACGTACTGCGCTGCTTCTTCCTTGACCTTGTATTTCATCGTCTTTTCCCTCCGATTGATTTTGTAAATTATACCATACAAATAAACGCTCAATTTTCTGATATTTCATCTCGTCATTGCGGTGAACTGAGACTTTAAACTCCGCTAAATGGCCTTGATAACGGGCGCGGCAATCTCATTTTTTACTGCTATCTCCTATCTCCCATCTTCTATCTACCAGCTTTCAATCGTCAATTATTTAACGAACTCTCGCGGGCAAAATAATAACGGAACTAATTTATCCTTCGAAGCTCCTGTCCTTCGGCCTGTCCGACTTAGCCTTGGCGTAGTCAGAAGCTTTAGCGCAGGAGGACGGAACTACGTCCCCCTCGTCTACATCCAACAGTCGCTGAGAAATTTATCGTCCAGATGAATAAACTTATCGCAAGCCGGAGGCAGGTGATAAAATCTTTTTGGAAAAGCATTCTCCACATGTTTCCCGAGTGATTTAACTGCCATAACCGCATCGACAAAATCTCCATCACCACTTATCAAAATTGCCGTGTCATAACTATTCAGGTATGCATAATGTAAAATGTCAGTTGCGATATGGACATCGACCCCTTTCTCAATGAAATAATTGTGTTGGAGCTTTTCCCCTTTAAAATCAAAATAGTTAGTTCTTTTTTCGAGCCGGCCCAGGCATATTTGGAAATATGGTATTCTTTTCAAATTTTCAAAAAATCTTTGCTGGTTTGAATATTTTATTGAATCGGTCTCTTTATTTATCGGAGAGTTGTAATAATAAGTTCTAATTAATTTCCGCTCGGCAGTAAGTTTTACAGATAGCTTTGAAAAATTCACTGATGCCCGGCCAAACAATTCTTTCAGAGTGTGATAAAAATTGCTGCCGTCGATGAAAATGGCTACCCTTTCTTCCATCTCCCTCCCCCTTTATTTAATACTTGACATAAATAAGTCTAATGGTTAAATTAACTTACAAATAGAGAATAAAATTTAAAGAATTAAATCCCCATGGTTGCTTGGCAAACATGGGCATATTAAATCCGGGGTATTGGGCAACCAATGCCCCGATTCTTTTTGTCGTCCACGCTCTTTATCTAGCAATACTTCGAAGTAATTCTGAGGCTCTGATTCAAGGATTTATCTTTATGAAAAAGGGCCTCCGCATTTGGGGCATTTGTCAGAATTGACTAAACCAAAAGAAATATTACATTTTGGGCAATGTACATTTGCCGAGCTCGTCTTTCCTTTTGGATCCTGTACCATAGTTGATTTGCATGTTGGGCAAACTGGATCTATTGATGATCCAACTTGTCGTGTTTAGGGGACGCTGATGATATGTTCAAAAGACTATTCCCCCTTCTCTATTTCTCCTAAAAACCCCGGAGTTTGCTCGGCCAACTCCCGACCCCTCACGCGAATTTCGGGGACGTCCTTTATTATTTGACATTTGAAATAATTACTGCCTTTCACGCTTAGCCGAATATTTGCCTGCCTTTTCACGCGCGCTGAAGCCAATCCGGCGGCGGGGCGGGGGCTCCGGATCCGGAAGTTCTGGCGGGGACATTAGCTCCCGGATCGCGTCGAAAACTACCCGGAACTGTGCATCGTATTTCCTCTCCAATTCATTCAGCTTCCGGGCCAAACCGGCGTGAGAG
>JAPLJI010000071.1 GCA_026388655.1 Pseudomonadota bacterium | reverse complement strand
TTGAACCCTTTAAATCCTGACCGAAACCCCTTTGCTCTTCAGGTATTCCTTGGCCTGCCGGATGGTAACCTCGCGGAAGTGGAAGATAGAGGCGGCCAGGGCGGCCTGGGCCTTGCCTTTGGTCAAGGCGAGAAAAAGGTCTTCCAGGCTCCCGGCTCCCCCGGAGGCGATCACGGGAAGGCCGGTGGCCTCGGCCAGGGCCCGGGTGAGCTCCAGGTCATAGCCGGCCTTCGTTCCGTCGGCATCAATGCTGGTGGGAAGAAGCTCGCCCGCTCCCAGATCCCGGAACTTTTTCGCCCATTCCACCGCGTCCTGTCCGGTGGGTTTTCTTCCCCCGTAGGTATAAACCTCCCAGCCCGGTTTTCCCGAGAAGCGCTTGGCGTCAATGGCAACGATGATCTTTCCCGAGCCGAACTTTTTCGCGGCATCTTTAATCAAGGCGGGTTTCTCGATAGCGGCGGTGTTGATGGAAACCTTGCTGGCCCCGGCGGAAAGGATGACCGCGATATCCTTAAGTTCCTTTATGCCTCCCCCTACCGTGAGGGGAATGTGGATTGCCTTGCTCACCTGGCGGACCAGTTCCACCGTGGTTTTTCGCCCCTCTACCGTGGCGTTGATGTCGAGGAAGGCCAGTTCGTCCGCGCCGTCTTTTTCATAAAAAACGGCATTCTCAACCGGGTCGCCGGCGTCTTTAAGATTGACGAAGTGAATGCCCTTTACCACTTTTCCATCCTTGATATCCAGGCAGGGGATGATTTGCTTGGTCTCCATTTTTATCTCCTTTTTTTGGTATATTATCTTCTATAGATTTCCAGATGACAAATAATAATAATCAATGCTGTCTTTGAAAACATCCAAACCAGAACGAAAGATCCGGATTTTGATCACCAAGGTAGGGCTGGACGGCCACGACCGGGGGGCCAAGGTGGTGGCCGCGCTTCTCAGGGAGGCCGGAATGGAGGTGATTTATCTCGGCTGTTTCCAGACCCCGGAAGGGATAGTTCGAGCGACCCTGGAGGAAAGCGTGGACGTAGTCGGGGTTAGCACTCTTTCCGGGGAACATCTTTTTTTCCTTCCCCAGATTTACAGACTCCTGCAGAAAAGCAACCTTTCCGATTTGCTTCTGATCGCCGGCGGGGTGATCCCTTACCTGGATATACCGGAACTGAAGAAATCAGGGGTGAAAGAGGTTTTTCCTTCCGGAACGCCTTTGCAGGCGGTGGTGGATTTCATTAGTAAAAATGTTTCTTCCTCTCCCCCGAGTAAGACTCGGGGGCTAACCGAGGGAGAGGATTGAGGCCTGCCCTTCAAAGCTCTTGTCCTCCGAAACTTTAGTGAAGGATGGATTAGCGAAGTAGGGTGAGAGGGAGCATATTTGCCTAAAGTAGTTGTCGAAAATTCTGACCGGTCAGGACTGGCCCCGGCCGTCGCCGGCATCTTCAAGGAGTTCGGCGGAGGGCGCGCCTTCCTCAAGAAAAGCGGGGAGGTTTTCCTCAAGGTCAACGCGATTGATTTCCGGGCTTATTGTTTCACCGACCCGGTCTTCCTGGGCGCGGTGATTGATTATTTCTATCAAGAGGGGGCGAAGCGGGTATACGTGATGGAGAACGCCACCCAGGGGAACTTCACCCGGATGGTTTTCGCCCGGAATGGCTACCTGGAAATCATTAAAAAGCACAAGGCCCGGGCTTTATATCTTGATGAGGGACCGGCCGCCTCAATTTCTCTCCCCCATCTCGGGTATCCCATTGATACCGCCCGGGTGATAGTCGAAAAACTGATCGAGCAGAAGGATCAACACACTTATGTAAGCCTGCCGAAACTCAAGACCCACTCCATGACCGGGGTGACGCTGGGGGTGAAAAACCAATTCGGTCTGATCCACCAATACGACCGGATTGACGACCATAATTTCCGTCTGCACCAGAAGCTCGCCGATATCCTCTGCGTGATCAAGCCCGACTTTACCCTGATTGAAGGTTTGGAAGCCACGGACCACGGTCATTACCCCTTAACCAGCTGTCCGGAGAGGTTCGTGGTGCCTTTGCAGGTATTGATCGGCGGGGATGACGTGGTGGCGGTGGATACCGTGGCGGTGAAGGTGATGGGAATGGACCCGGGGAAGATTGAACACCTCCGCTGGGCCCGCGAATGGGGGCTGGGGGAAGGGGATTTGAACAAGATTGAGATCAAGGGCGATCTGAAAAGGTTTACCCATAAATTCACGGATGAGCTGATCCCGGATTTTCCTCCCGACGTAAATGTAATCAAGGGTAAAGAAAGGGTTTGTAAGGAAGGGTGCCAGAACAATCTCCTGATGCTGGTGCAGATGCTGGCCTTCGATCAGGGCGGGAAAGGCGGGTTCAGCCTGGTGATCGGCAAAGGGTTCGAGAAAGAAGACCTGAAAAAAACCCGGCACCGGGTACTGGTGGTGGGGAAGTGCGCGGTGGAGGAGGCCGCCCCGGTTTTAAAGCGGGAGGGCCGGCGGGTTTTCCAAGTGAGCGGCCATAACAATCTTTCGGGAATGCTCCAGGCCCTTTTAATTTTGATGAGGGTGAATCCTCTGAAAATAACCGGCTCGCCCGGCCAATCGTTGTTCTTGGTGGGGCAGGCCTTGGCCCACGGCAGCAAGGCTACCGTTCTCCGCCCCGACCGCCGGAGAAGGTGGCAGCACAAATAATCTCCGAGTCCGAAGCCGAAAACTATAGGGTTCGAGGGTTCGAGTGGTCAAGGGGCCAAGTGAAATGCTGAATGAATTTGATATTCCCACCTTTAGTCTTATGGACTAATCATAGGAACCGGGGTATTTACATCACCAAAATACCCCGCGCCTGATTGACCTGACGAGTTATACCCCCAGCATCTGAGGGTATTATCTGTTAACCTCGCGCAGGTGTGATAATATCCTGCACTTATCTCGGCCGCCGTGGATATCCCGGATACGGTCACCGGGGTGTTTGAAATGTTATTCGTTCCATCCGTTCCATCCCCTAATTGACCAGACCCGTTATTCCCCCAGCATCTTGTAAGTCAAGAAATTTATATTCGGTTTAACAAGGAAAAAGGTTGACATTTCCTATTCAATTAGCTAAAAGAGTAGTTAAATAGCTAATTGCTAAGGGGGAAACATGAAAGAAATGTCGGCAACCGTCCTGAAAAACAACCTGGGGAAGGCATTGGCCCAGGTGGCCCGGGGAGGAAAGGTTTTAATCAAGGTCCGGGGCAAACCCTTCGCGGTTCTTGAACCAAGCGAGGGGCGGAACCTATTTTCTCCCAGCGGGGCGGTGGCGCGGTCTTATGAGGAAGCCTGGGCGGATATCACCGCCACCCTGGTCGAGGAAAAGCCGCCTTTCCGGAACTGGAAGGAAGCCACCCGCTGGGCGAGGAGACGATGATATTTATCGATTCAAACGTGTTTATTATTGATCTCCGTTATCACCGGGATAAAAATTTCCGGGCCAACCAGGAATTCCTGGAAGAAATCCGAAGAAAACGGGACGGGGTGACCGGCCTGGTTAATCTTCTTGAGGTCTGCGGGATTATGTCTTTTTCCTTAAATGCCGACCAGCTTTTCGAGCTTTTTGTTCATTTCCCCAGGCACTATTCGGTTGAGGTTCTCCCCTATGCTTCGCTGGAAGGGAAATTTCCAGAGGTTTCGCTGAAGAGGATATTCGAATATATTTCCCGGAAAATCAGTTTTGGGGACGCGTTGGTTTTTTCCTCGATCGAAGAACACATGCCCGGGGTAAATAAAATTGTTACCTGGGATAAATCTCATTTCAAGGGAAAAACGAAACTGAAGGTTTTAACCCCCCGGGAATATCTTCCCTGAGGTTGATTGCGGGCAGGTTTGCTAATTCAAAATTTAAAGGAAATTATGGTTCCCCATCCTAGTCAGATGGGGAAAAGATTGTCAATGATTCTATGTTTTTTGAATTGTAGATTCAACCCGCCAAGCTTGCCCCCGCAGGTTTTAAGCGGGGAGCGGGACGGGAATGACGGGTGGGGGGCGGGGTTTATCCCTGCCCTGATTTGGGAGGGGACGAGCCCCTCCCCAACGGGATGGTTAATTTTTGTAGAGGCGACCGCCCGGGATTTGAGAGCTTGACCGTAGGTTGGGCCCAGGGTTCTACCGGGACAAAAGAATTTCATCCAGGAATTTTTCGGCATCCGATATTTTGACGTAACCCATCCTGGCCAGGAAATCCACGTATCGTTTTAAATCCTCCCGCCGGATATCAGGGCTATAGGTTATCCTGGTCATAGCTTCCCGAATAACATTGTCAGGCATCCCCGTGTTTTTAACGGCGATTTTAACCGCTTCGTCGGGATTGGACCGGATAAAATCGATTGCCTCGCGGTTTGTCTTTTTCAGGGCATCCTCAAGCCCCGGGCGTTCTTTGAGGGTTTTTCCCGAGGCGATGAGGACACAGCAGGGGTGTCCGGGCCAGATTTCTCGGGAGGAAACCAGGATTTTGCCTTTTCCTGAACTGATTGCCAGGGTGGGAAAGGGTTCCCAGGCGATAAAAGCCTTGATTGAGCCCTGGCGGAGGGTCTCGCCCATTTCCGGCGGTTTTACCACGATGATTTTCAGGAGATCGGGCTTTAGGTTTTGATTTTCCCAGGCCAGGCGGAGAAGGAAATCCTGCACCGTTGAAAAGCCGGGGATAGCGATAGGGTTACCCGCCAGGTCGGCCAGGGCGTGGATTTGATTGTCCGATGACGAAATAACCAGGCTGGAGCCTTCTTGATTCACCAGGGAGACGATTTTAACCGCGGTGCCGGTATTGGCCGCGGAGCTTACCACCGGGGCGATCCCGACATAACCTAAATCCAGTTCTCCGGCCCGAAAAGCGGACATCTCTTCAGGTCCGGCGGAAAATATCCCGGCCACCCTAACTGCCAGACCGTTCTCAGCGAAAAGGCCCTTCTCGAGCGCCACCAGGGCGGGAAGCTGGTGGAGATCGCCGTTAAGGTACCCCAGACGGAGCGGTTCCGAAGAATTTTTCTGACAATCAAATAAGCCCAGCAGGGCAATCAGAACGGCTAGGGTGTAATGAAACTTTCTCATTTTTATATTCTCCTTATTTTTTCCCCATCTGCTATCTACCATATGCCATCTGCTAATTTATAATAATAACCATGAAGAGCAAGGAAATCGCCCACCGGTTTGACCAGATCGCCGACGTCCTCGAATTCCTGGGGGAAAACCAGTTCAAGGTCGGAGCCTACCGGAAGGTGGCCCGGACCCTGTCCGATTTGACGGAAGATATCGAGGTCATCAGCCGGGAGGGACGGCTCCGGGAAATTCCCGGGGTGGGGGAGGGAATTGCTCAGCATATTATCGAGTACCTGGACACCGGGAAGATTTCGAAATACGAGGAGGAATTGAAAAGGGTCCCGCCCGAACTCATCCAGCTCATGAACATCCCGGGGATGGGTCCCAAGACACTGGCCCTGGCGAATAAGACACTCAAGGTTAGAAATCTTGCCGATCTGAAGCGGGTAATCGAGGACGGTTCATTGGCCGGGCTTCCGGGCCTGGGAGAGAAAAAGGTTGAGAATATCCGGAAAGGGATTGCCCGGTTTGAGGCGGTGAAGGAAAGGATCCCGCTGGGATTGGCGCTTCCCCTGGTGGAGACGATCATGGCCGGTTTGAAGAAGGGGTTTAAGATCACGATGATATCCCCGGCCGGTTCGCTCCGCCGGATGAGGGAGACGGTGGGGGACATTGATATTCTCGTCGGTTCGAGCCAGGGGAAAAAAATGGTTGAGGTCTTCACTCATTTACCCATGGTGAAGGAAATCCTGGCAGCGGGTGAGACCAAAGGTTCAATTATTAGCGACGAGGGTTTTCAGGTTGATCTCCGGGTGGTCCCGGAAAAGGCATTCGGCGCGGCCCTGCAGTATTTCACCGGTTCCCAGGCCCATAATGTGAAACTCAGGGGGATTGCCCAAAAGACCGGCTTCAAGGTCAACGAGTATGGGGTTTTTCGGGGTGAAAAATTAGTCGCCGGCAAGACTGAGGAGGAGGTCTACGAATCCCTGGGCCTTCAATATATGCCTCCGGAGATGCGGGAGGATCGGGGAGAGATTGAGCTGGCCCGGGAAGGAAAGATCCCGCGGCTCGTGGAGGTTTCCGATATCCGCGGTGACCTGCATGTTCATTCCCGGCATTCCGACGGGACCGGGGAGATCGAAGACATCGCCAAAAAGGCAAAGGAGAAAGGCTACCAGTGGATCGCTATCTGCGACCATTCCAAGTCGGCCAAGTACGCACGGGGGCTTCCCGAATCCGAGGTTTTGAAGGTGATCGAAGAAATTGAAGAGCTTAACGGCAAGCTTAAGGGTATCCGTGTCCTGGCCGGGGTGGAGGTGGACATCCTTACCGATGGCAGTCTGGATTTTCCTGACCGCCTATTGAAAAAGCTGGACCTGGTAGTGGGGGCTATCCACCAGGGGTTTAAGAAGGATGTGACCAGGAGGATGATCAGGGCGATGGAGAACCCGTATCTCAAAATCATCGCCCACCCGACCGGGAGGTTGATTTCTTCCCGGGAAGGATACGAGGTCGATATCGACGCGGTGATGGCGAAAGCGGCCGAAACCGGAACCGCCCTCGAGATCAACGCCCACTATGACCGGTTGGACCTGGATGATCTGAATGTGATGAAGGCGAAGAAGAAAGGGGTAAAACTAGCAATTGGCACGGACGCCCATAGCGTGGGAATGCTGGAATATATGCGCCTGGGGGTGGCGGTGGCGAGGAGGGGATGGCTGGGTCCGGAGGATATCATTAACACCTGGTCGGCGGAAAAGATAAAAGGTTGGAAGAAAGCATAAGAATTTTCTTCAGGTTGTCATTCTGAACCCTTCGCCTCCTGTCATTCTGAACGAAGTGAAGAATCTCAATGCGCTCAGGGTAAACTCCGTGAAGAATCTGGAGATCATTCGCGTGGTTTATCCTAATCCTTCTGAGATCCTTCGCTTTGCTCAGGATGACAAGAAGCGTTTGGCTCAAGGTGATCGAAGCCAAGGTGAGGACGATTTAATACCCAGGCCACGGCTACCCCGATCATTCCGCCGGCCACGTTCAGGACCCAATCCCTGACTTCGCCAACCCGGTTGGGAAGGTAATATTGGATAATCTCATCAACCCCTCCCAAAAAAGAAACCAAAAAGATCGAAGCCAGGTAGAGCAGGTTCCCGGACAGGTTTTCCGACCAGGCGCTGAAAATCAATCCGCCCAAAAGGCCGTATTCCAGGAAATGAGCCCTCTCTTCGGGTATTTCCATTAATTGCATGGTCAAGCCGGTGGCGAGAAACACCACGATCAGGGTGGCGAGATCGAAGAGATTTTTGTGGATTTTTTTCCGAAGGATAAAATACAGAAACACGATGACCATCGCGGCAACAAGAAAAACATCCACCCCGGCGCTGAAGTTGCTGCGCCCGATTTTACTATAGACGAACAAAAGAACATCCCGCATCAACGAAAGGGTGGAATAGATCGAGACGGTGAGGGCGATCGCGGCACCCCAGAGGTATTTGGCTTTTCGAGACAAATGTATTTCTTTATGCAAATCCAAAATATTGATCCCGATTCTTTTGGTTGTTTTAAATCAGATTACTTCGATTCCTTGGCCGGCAGAAATTTCTTGATGTAATCGGAGATTTCCTTCAGGTCTTCGGGGGCGATGCGCTTGAATTTGATGCCCAGCCCTTTTTTCAATTCCGGATTTTTGATTCATGTTTGTCTTGTGGATGGTTGTAAATATTCTATCACCGCACAAAACAAAGACCAAAAAACAAAACCAAAAGTTCGAAATTATTTGTTTTGATTGTCATTCCAGACTTGATCCGGAATCCAGTCATTAAATCTGGATTCCCATTTTCATGGGAATGACGCTGGCGTAAAAATATTCAAGAAATATTGGACAAATACGCTGGTTTTTTTAATATTTATCGGGGCGTTCCCCTAATTCATACCGGAGAATTCCCAGGATTACCGGGGCCACGGTTTCGGTGCGGAGGATCTGGGAACCCAGGGAAACCGCGTCAAAGCCCTTTTCCTTGGCCAACCCAATCTCCTCGTGGCCGAATCCTCCCTCGGGCCCGATCAGGACCAGGATCGGCCTCCCGGGGGGGATTTTCCGGAAATGGAGGTATTCATACAGGCTGGTTTCACCCGGGTACTCGGAGAGAAGCAAACGGAAATCGTAGCCGGGCAATTCAAGTATTTCCCCAAATTTCCGCGTCCCGTGGATTTCCGGGATTTCCCCGCGTCCGGATTGCTTGGAGGCGGAGAGCGCAAGCCGGCGCCAGCGCTCGGTTTTTTCCCGGGACCGGTTTTCAGGTAAACGGGGGATGGTCCTGGCGCTGATAAAGGGGAAAATGCTTACCACCCCCAGTTCCGTGGCCTCCCGAACGATTTTGTCCATTTTCGTTCCCTTGGGGATGGCTTGTCCCAAACTGATTCTCAATCGGGAAGTTTGCAGGGGAGCGGAAATCACTTCGATTTTGACGTTAATCCGGTCGGGCTGGATGGACTCGATTCGACCGGAGAGTTCCTCTCCCTGTCCGTCGAAAAAAGTAATTTGGTCCCCGGCTCTTTTCCTCAGGGACGCGGCGATATGGGTGGCCTCGGAACCGCTGATGGTGACCCGGCCGTCTGGGGAGATTTTATGCTTCGGATCAAGATAAAAACGGGGATTGGTCATGCAATTTATCATGTAGGGGAGGGGCTCGTCCCCTCTCCTGTCAGGGCGGGCATAAAACCCGCCCCTACAAATAAATTCAATTTATTTCCAGTTCATTATATAATTCAACGGAAAATCAAGAAAGGAGGATAAAAATATGACCAAGAACATTGAGTGGCTGGGCCACGCGTCTTTTCGGATCACCAGCAAGGATGGGAAGGTAATCTATATCGATCCCTGGAAGTTGAAAACCAAGAAGAAAGCGGATTTGATTCTAATCACCCACGATCATTACGATCATCTCTCCCCGGAAGACGTGGAGAAGATTTCCCAGCCGGGAACCGAGATTGTCACCACCCCCGACGGGGCCGGGAAGCTGAAAGGCAAGGTAAAAACCGTAAAACCGGGCGATAAGATCAAAGCCGCAGGCTTTGAGATCCAGGTTATCCCCGCCTACAACACCAAGGCCGACCGCCAGGGATTCCATCCGAAGGATAAAAACTGGGTCGGTTATATTGTCACCGTGGATGGGGTCCGGATTTATCACCCGGGGGATACCGATCTGATCCCGGAAATGACCAACCTGAAACCGGAGGTGGCCTTCATTCCCTGCGGGGGGACCTACACGATGGATTGGAAGGAAGCGATCGACGCCGCCCAGAAAATCGCTCCCAAGGTATTAATCCCCATGCACTGGGGTGATATCGTCGGGACCAAGCAGGACGCCCAGAATATTTCGAAGATATACATGGGCGAGGTGAAGATCCTGGAGATCGTTTCTGACTAAATTGAGATCACTGCCGGGCCGATGGGCAATGGATGCGAGTTCCTGGGAGGCCGGGAAATCAGCGGGAGTAAATATTTTAAAAGTATGGTCTAATTTTAAAAGGGAGGAAGTCACCATGCGGATTTCCAGGAAATGAAACAAGGGTCGGATTGGAAGGCAAGGAGGAAAAATGAAAAGAATTGGGTTGGCGCTGGTCCTGGCGATGTTTCTTTTCCCGGCGGGCCGGGCCAGGGCGGTGGAGGTGGTGATTCCCGAGACCGGTAAAATAACCAAGGTTACCGCCGTGGTTAAAAAGGTCGAGTTGGAAAAAAGGTACCTGACGCTCCTGGCGGAGAAGGAAAAAAAGACTTATCGGATCCGGGGCGCCAAGTCTATCCTGGAAACCCTGAAGCCCGGAGACCGGGTGCTGGTATCTATTGCCGACGAGGCGATCAAATATATCAGGAAATTAGAGGCCCCCGAGCAGGGTAAGAAGAAAGGTTCTCCCCCCCCCAAGGCTTCTCCCGCGCCGGAAAACCCGCCGGCCCAAGCCAATCCCGCGGCTCCGGCAAATCCCCCGGTCGAAAAGCCCTAAGAGTTGGGAAGCCTAAGAGTTATAAAAGATAGAAAAAGGGAAAATTAAGGATTTTACCGATTTAATCATATGGCAGAAAGCTATTGAGCTTTTTGAGCAAACAGTTGTGGATGTAGAAAGGTTTCCGAGAAAACGGGCGGCCTGGATCATTACAGATCAAATCATAAGGTCTGTGAGCTCGATAAATGCAAATGTTGCTGAGGGCTTTGGACGTGGTGGACAAAGGGAATATAGATATCATTTAGGAGTCGCCAAAGGATCAGCCACTGAAGCCCAGGATTGGTATTATAAAGTTGCCAGATTAAATTATCTCCCCGAGGATATGGTAAAAGAAAAAATCGATATCCTTGCAGAGACAATAAAAATGCTGAATTCATTAATTTCTAAAATACATTGATCTTAAAGCTTTTTGCTTCTTAACTTTTAGGCTTCTTAACTTATAGGATTGTAGGCTTTAAGGCTTATTAGAGGGTGATCTTCATCCCCTCGTAAGCGGCCTGGCAGTTCCGAAAATGCTTGCGGGCTTCCTGCTCGATTTTCCTGACAATCAGGTCGGTATGGGAGGGCTCATGGTGCCAGAGGATCAGGCGCTTGACCTTGGCGGCCCGGGCCAGTTTTATCCCTTCCGCCCAGGTGGAATGGCCCCAACCCACCTTCTGGGGATATTCGGATTCGGTATAAGCGGAGTCGTAAATCAGGATATCGGCGTCCCGGGCGGACTTGAGACCTCGCCGATGTTGAAATTCTGGTGGGGACCGATCTCGATAAATTCCATCTGGGACATCATTTCATCGAGGCGGACCGGAAAATACGGCGCGCTCATCTGCCCGTACAGGATTGAACGCAGGCTCGTCCCCGCCTTGTTTTCACCATAAATCCGGAAATGATTGTGAGGGGAGTAACCGGGGCCGAAAAAGGGCAACCCCATGATGTGGTCCCAATGATAGTGGGTCAGGAGAATGGAAGCGGAAATCTTTCCCTCTTTAATCAATTTCATGCCCAGTTCCCGGATCCCGGTCCCGGCGTCCAGGATCAGGAGTTCTTTTCCCAGGCGGAGCTCGATACAGGAGGTGTTCCCGCCGTAATGGGCGGTTTTCGACCCCGGGGAAGGAATGCTGCCCCGGGCCCCCCAGATGGTTAGAACCACTTTTCCCGATTTCGGTTGCAAATTCAGCTCCCCCCGGTCAGAGGCCGGAAATAAAAATCGGTGATTATCCCATAACGGTTTTTCCGGAATTCCGCCTTCACCCTCATCCCCGGCCGGGCCCGGGAAGGATCATCCATCTCCATATTGGTCATGAGGAGGGAATCGGTTCCGTCCAGCCGGATGTAGGCGCAGATAAAGGGGACTTTCTTGATGAAAGCGGAGGTGGAGAAATGCTGGATCGTGCAGGCGATCACCGTTCCCTTTCCGGACAATTTAACCCAGGAGGTGGGTTGATAACATAAAGAGCAGTCCGCCCGGGGGGGAAGGTAAACCCGCCGGCATTGGGGGCACTTGCTGCCCAGGATTTGCTGATGCATTCTCAGCTCGCGGAAAAACCGGGATTGCTTCCCGTAAGAATATTTGAAAAAGACCTCCATTCGGTCGGGAATCTCCAGCGGGGCATCAACCGGATTTTTTCCGTCCAGTTCATCCTGAAATTCTTTTTTCAATTGTTCGACCGGAATCTGGTATTTCTCGGAGAAGAATTTGTACCATTCCCGGTGAGGGTCGGTTCTTTTCCGGGCCGGGGCGGAGGTCCGGCGGGCCGGGGCTTTCCGGGGCGGGGCCTGGCGCCGGGCATGGGTTTTCGGGGGCATTATTCCTCTCTTTTCAATATCAGGCACACGGTCCAACTGCAAAGCGTTCCGCCGATGGATTGAACCAGGCCCACCCGGGCGTTTTTCCTCTGGCGGTTTTCGGCCTGTCCCCGGAGGTGAAGGACAACCTCGATCGTCTGCATGATCCCGGTCGCGCCGACGGCATGTCCGCACCCGAGCAGTCCGCCCGAGAGATTAACCGGGAGCTTGCCCTCCGGCTCAACCACTCCTTCCTCGATCAGGCGTCCGCCCTCGCCGGGTGGGCAGAAGAAACAATCCTCATAGGCCATGATTTCGGTTCCGGTGAAGGCATCATGGATCTCGGCCAGGTCCAGTTCCTGAAGGGGATCCTTAATCCCGGCCATTTCATAGGCCTTCCGGGCGGCGATCTGGCTGGACTGGAACTCGTAGATATTAGGCCGGTTCTGGGGCAGGACCCAGTCCAGGGAAGCGCCCAGACCGGTGATCCAGATCGGGCAATCGGTGATTTCCCGGGCTTTTTCCTCGGAAGCGAGGATAACCGCGGAGGCTCCCTCGGAATAGAGGCAGTTGTCATAGAACTTGAAGGGGTCAACAATCTTCCGGGAGGAGAGGACATCCTCAACGGTCAGGAGCTTGGGGCTCTGGGCCACCGGGTTTCTGGTGGCGTTCCGGTGATTTTTCACCGAGACCAGGGCCATTTGTCTTTCGGTGGGGGTCCCGAATTTTTCGATGTGGGCGATGACCGCCAGGGCAAAGCCGGAAGCGGCGGTGCGGCCGGCCGGGTTGTCATAGGTCATATCCGCGGTGTAAAGGATGGCCCGGAGCACCTCCGGGCTGTGCTGATGAACTTCGTAATTAAAGCAGTCGTTGCATTTCTCCACGCCGAGCACCAGGACGGTGTCGTAGAGCCCGGACGCCACTTCGGAAAAACCCATCCGGAGGGCCGATCCCCCGGTGGCGCCGCCGGTATTGACCCGGACCCCGGGTTTCAGACCCATCCCGATATAATCGTGAACAAAGGCGTCAGGCTGGTACTGGCGCTGGAAAAAGTCGTTGTATATTCCGTAGACGCAGGCGTCAATATCTTCCCGGCCGATCCGGGCGTCGGAGAGTGCCAGCTTGGCGGCGTCATAAGCCAGCTCGTAGTAGGTTTTGTCGATCCAGCGGGCCTTGAATTTGGTGGTGCCGACCCCGACGATCGCCACCCGGCGGGAAGGTTTTCCGGACACGGATGATTACCTTCGGAACCGGGCGAAATCCGGTTTGCGTTTTTCCAGGAATGCGGTCATGCCTTCTTTTAACTCCTCGCTTCCATAGGTCGATTTCAGCATTTCAACCCCGTGGAGAAAAGAGGGATAAAGCAGGTCCGCTTCGAAATTCAGGGAGAGCCGGGCAATTCTCAGGGCTTGGGGACTCATTTCCAGGATCCTCCGGGCGGTATGCTCGACTTCTTCAGACAGATTCTTGCGGGGGACCACTTTGTTGACCAGGCCGAAGTTCAGGGCTTCCCGGGCCGAGTATCGCTGGCAGAGAAAAACGATCTCCCGGGCCCGCTTTTCCCCGACGATCCTGGGGAGCAGCTGGGTTCCGCCCCAGATGGGCACGCTGCCCACCGTGGGACCGACCTGACCGAAAACCGCTTCCTCCGCGGCCAAGGTCAGATCGCAAAAAAGGTGAATTTCATGTCCGCCGCCCAGACAGTAGCCGTTGACCGCCGCGATGATCGGTTTAGTGAGGGCCCGCATGGTGGTGGAGAGACGGAGGCATTTTCGGAGGAAGACCAGGCCGGTATCGGGGGTGAGCGCGACCATTTCGGAGATGTCTCCTCCGGTGCAAAAAGACCGATCACCGGCTCCGGTCAGCACGGTCACCCCGATCTGGCGGTCCTGATCTGCGTCGGCAAAGGCTTCGGTCAGCTCTTCCAGGGTGAGGGAGCGGAAGGAATTCAATTTGTCCGGGCGATTGATGATCAGTCGGGCTACGCCGTTTTCTTTGGTATAGAGGATATCTTCAAATTTCATTTCCTATCCCCGTGAAGGAGAAAAATCCAGAATACCAGCTAAAACAGGTACATAATTATAATTGTAAATTTATATCATTAAATACCGGTGGGACGCAAATCTCATTGCCGATTTTCCCTAATCGGGGTAAAATCGCCTAAACTATAAGGAGGTAAGGAAAATTATGTTAGCCAAGATTGATATCAGAATTCGGGCGATTATGGTTCTTATTTTGACCACCGCGATCGGGGTTCCGGTGGTGATTTCCTATTCCCTTATTCTCTTTTCTCTCTTTACCACCGCGGTTTCCATTTTGAAATACGTGATCATTTCCGTCCTCTCGGCGTTTACCGTCCTGGTCCTGATCCATATTTACGTAATCCTGCGGGCGTTGAGGCCATTATCCGATTTTCTCAACCGGCCCCAGGATGGGAACGGGGATCGGGCAGTCAGAGCCACCATTACCATTCCCCTGGTGGCCAGCGGTTTTTCCCTGATTACCTGGCCGGTCGGGACGTTCTTGGCCCTGGTTTTTCTTTACCTCCTGGTTCCGATTCCCATGTCCGAATCTATCCGGGTCGTGGCCATCGGGATCTGCGCCGGGATTTCTGTCACCCTGGTTCAGTATTATCTTACCCGGTTATTTCTGGAACCGGAACGCCGAAAGATTGCCGAAATCTACCCGGATTATTGGAAAAACCCGACTAATCGTCCGCGCTTCGGAGTCCGTTACAGTATTCTGGTTTCCTCCATGCTTCTGGTGCTGGCCATCTTATTGGGCGCCGGAATCATGAATTATTCCCAGGCTTCCCTGGCCCTGATCCGCCAGGTGGGGAAAGAACGGGTCAGGGAATTAAAAATGTTTGCCCATTACCTGGAATTGGCGAAAACCCAGGGCGGTTGGTCCGAGTCCACCTTCAACCAGCTGCCCAAGGATTTCGCGGACGGGGTATACGTGATCGACCGGAAAGGTCTGATCCAGCTCCAGCGGGGGTTAAAACCCAAAACCGAGATTATCACCGCGGTTCTGAAAAACCTGGGGGCGGAGCCGGAGACCCAGGTTTCTTCCCCGTCCTTCCTGATTTCCACTCCGGACGCCTCCAATCGAAACTGGTTTATCGGCGCCAACCGGCAGACGATCTTCATCATTGCCGCCCAGCCGCTGGCCGACGGAGATTCGCTGGTTTTTACCATTGACTTCTGGGAAAGGTACAAAGACCTGATCAGTGATATTAAAACCTCAACCATGATTCTCACCTTTTTCGCGCTGTTGGTAGCGGCCATGATCGTCACTTTTTCGGCTTATGATCTTTCCCAGCCGATCAACGAGATCCGGCAGCTGCTCTTTAGTATCAGCCAGGGTGACCTGTCCTGCGACCTGGACCTGATCTCCGAGAGTGAAATCGGGGATATGGTGATCAGCCTCAAACAGATGGTGTCTGGGCTCCGGGACATGATCGGCCGGGTGGAGACATCCACCCTCACCGTCGAGGAAAAGATTTCCTCAATGCGAAACGCGAGCCGGGGAGTGATGGAGGGGATCGAGACCCAGCAGCAGGAAACCCAGAAAACCTTCGCCTCCATGGACGGGGTTAATTCCTCAATCGGCGGGATCGGCGAAAACCTGGACCTCCTGGTTTCCTCGGTCCAGGATATTTCCTCCTCGGTTTACGAGATGGACGCCCTGATTGGAGAAGTGGCGGAGAATATCGAGAGCCTCTCCCACTCGGCGGGGGAGAGCAACGCCGCGGTCAACCAGATTGCCAGCTCGGTCAACGAGATCCGGGATCGGGCGGAAAATCTTTCCCAGAAATCCCGGGAGGCTCTGGATTCCATGGAAGCCATGGAGGGATCAATCCGCAAAATCGAGGAAAATGCCCGCCAGACCTCCAAACTCTCCGACCAGGTCCAGGATGACGCCGAGACCGGTTTCAAGAGCGTCCTGGCCACCCTCGAGGGGATCGGCAAGATCCGGGACGCTATCCGGGAGACCGCCAAGGTGGTGGAAAGCCTGGGCGGAAGGATTGAAGAGATCAGCTCGGTTCTCACCGTGATTGACGAAGTGACCGAAGAGACCGGATTGCTTTCCTTGAACGCTTCGATTATCGCGGCCCAGGCCGGGGAACATGGCCGGGGTTTCGCGGTCGTGGCCGATGAAATCAAGGCCCTGGCGGAACGGACGGCCGAATCCACCCGGGAAATCTCCGGCCTGATCCAGGGTATCCAAGAAGAGAGCCGGAACGCGGTCCAGAGAGTGAATGAAGGACAGGATCGGATCGAGGTAGGGGTAAAACTCGCCAAGGAGTCGGGGGAAGCCCTTTCCCAGATCGTGAATTCCAGCCAGAAGACCCGGGTGATGATCGAGGAAATCGTCCGGACTACTACCGACCAGGCGCAGCGGACCCAGAGTTTCTTCAATTTTATCGCCGTGATCAACGAGATGCTTTCGGAAACCACCCGCGCCCTGAAGGAACAGAGCGAGGGGGCGATGCGGATCACCGAAGCTTCTTCCCGGATGCAGGATATTTCGGAACAGATCAACAAGGCGGCCAAGGAAGAGGCCTCGGGGAGCAAGCAGATCACCCGGGCAATTGAAAATTTAAATGAAATTTCCAAATATATCAGCCAGGCGCAAAAAGGCCTGGCCGGCTCCAGCCAGAAAATCATGGGATCGGCGGGAAATATCAAGAAAGTGATTTCCGAGAATACCCAGGAACTGGCCCGGATCAAGGATGGAATGGAAGAGATTTTCACCAGATCCTCGGAACTGAAGATGCTGGTGGAACGTTTCAAAATTAAGAAATAGGCAAACTGAGTAAAACGATGAAGGAAGCTTTGATCTTAAGCCGGGCCCGAACCCCGATCGGCAGTTTCCAGGGCAGTCTGGCGGCGGTAACGTCCCCCCATCTGGGAGGCCTGGTCATCTCTGAAGCCATCCGTCGGGCCGGGGTTTCCCGGGACGAGGTGGAACAGGTGATCATGGGCTGCGTTCTCCCGGCCGGTTTGGGACAGGCCCCCGCCCGGCAGGCCACGCTTCTGGCCGGCCTGGATCCCAAGGTAAGCTCACTGACGGTGAACAAAGTCTGCGGTTCGGGCTTAAAAGCGGTGGCTTTGGCTGCCCAGGAAATCTGGCTCGGGAATTCCGAGCTTTTAGTGGCGGGAGGAATGGAGTCCATGACGGGCGCTCCTTACCTTTTGAAACAGGCCCGCGGCGGATTGCGGATGGGAAATGGAGTGATCGTGGATGGAATGATCCATGACGGTCTTTGGGACCCGTATTCCAACTGCCACATGGGAAGCTTTGCCGATAAAACCGCGGAGGATTATCAGGTTACCCGCCGGGATCAGGATGAGTTTGCCGCCGAAAGCTACCGCCGGGCTTTAAAATCCCAGGCCGAAGGCCGGTTCCGGGACGAGATTGTCCCGGTCGAGATTCAGCTGAAAAAAGGTGAAACCACCGTGGTGTCCGAGGACGAGGAACCCAAGCGGGTAAAGTTTGAGAAAATCCCCACCTTGTCCCCGGCCTTCAATAAAAACGGAACAGTGACCGCCGCCAACGCCTCTTCGATCAATGATGGGGCGGCCGCGCTGGTTTTGGCCTCGGCCGAAAAGGCGAAGGCTCTGAAGGCAAAACCCCTGGCGAAGGTGGTGGCATACGCCGAGCACAGCCAGGAACCGCAGTGGTTTGCCACCGCCCCGCCGGCATCCATGGAAAAGGCTTTGAAAAAGGCCGGAATAAAGGTGGAAGATATTGATGTTTTTGAGATCAACGAGGCCTTTTCGGTGGTAACCCTCTACGCAATCAAAAGCCTGAAAATCGACCCGGCCAGGGTCAACATATATGGTGGGGCGGCCGCACTCGGTCATCCCATCGGAGCTTCGGGAGCCAGACTTCTCTGCACCCTCATTACGGTGCTAAAAGAACGGGGGGGGCGTTACGGCCTGGCCTCGCTCTGCGTGGGTGGGGGAGAAGCGGTAACGATGATTATTGAGAGAATTTAAGGCAAAGCGCATGGGGCATAGGGCAATAGAGCACAGCAAATAGATATAATCCAAACAACCGGCATGAAAAAAATCGGCGTTATTTCCGACACGCATATTACTAATAAAGGAATGAGTTTGCGGGCGGCCTGGAACCGGTTTCTCACCCGGGGCGATCAGCCCTTGTCGGAGGTTTTGGAGCGGGAGTTCAAGGGCGTGGACCTGATCATCCATTGCGGGGATCTGGTGGAATTGTGGGTTCTGGATATGCTAAAGGAAATAGCTCCGGTGGAAGCGGTGGCCGGGAATATGGATGGTTCCGAGGCCCGCCAGGAGCTTCCGCTCAAGAAAAATTTGGAGATCGAAGGGATAAAACTCGGGATCATCCACGGGGGGGGATCTCCGCACAGAATGATCGACCGGATCACCCCGGAATTCAGCGGGGTCGACGCGATCCTTTTTGGCCACACCCATGCCCCCTTTGCGGAAACCCGGGACGGGATATTCTTTTTCAACCCCGGGAGCCCGACGGACCGAAGGTTTGCCCCGTATAATTCCCTGGGCCTGCTAATTCTCGATGCCGATAATCCGAAGCAAAAGATAACGAGCAATATTATCCGCTTGGATTAAATAGCAAAGGGCAAAGGGCAAAGCGCATAGAATTGTAGCCGCAGGCTTTAGCCTGCGTTCTGTTTCATAGCGTTATTATCTAACAACCCAGCAACCCTTCGGCTTTATTCGGGGCATGCCTAACTACCTAACCACCTGAATTTTAAAGGGAGGTTAACCATGACCGAGATTGTTTTGACCGAGGAACAGCGGATGATCAGAGAAGTTGTCGAGAGCTTCGTCCGGAATGAGATCGAGCCGATTGCTTCCAAGATCGACGAGGAAGAAAAGTTTCCCGAAGATATTTTCCGGAAGATGGGGGAGTTCGGTCTGCTCGGGGTTCTGCTCCCCAAGGAACACGGGGGAGCGGATGCCGGGGCGGTGGCGGCCACCGTGGTGATCGAGGTGATTTCCAAGGTTCAGGCCTCGGTGGGCCTCTCGTTCGGGGCTCACGCGGTTCTCTGCGCCAACAACTTAAGCGAGAATTGCAACCAGAGACAAAAGGATAAATATCTGCCCGGCCTGGCCTCGGGCAAGTCCATCGGGGCGATGGCTCTGACCGAGCCGGAGGCCGGTTCGGACGCGATGGGGATCAAAACCCACGCCGTCAAAAAAGGCAACGAATATGTCCTGAACGGAACCAAAACCTTTATCACCAACGGCCCGGTGGCCGATGTCTTCCTGGTTTACGCGAAGAGTCTGACGGCCAAGGACCAGAAGATTCCCTTGTCCGCCTTCATTGTGGAAAAGGGTTGTCCCGGGTTCTCCGTGGGTAAAAAAATCACCAAGATGGGGATGCGGGCTTCACCCACCTCGGAACTGATCTTTGAGGACTGCCGGGTTCCGGCGGAGAACCTGATCGGCGAAGAGGGCAAGGCCCTGAACATGATCTGGCGGGGACTCAACGTGGAGCGGATCACCCTTTCCGGGATCTGCCTGGGGATTCTCCATTCCTGCCTGGATACCGCCGTCCGTTACTCCCAGGAAAGGCGGCAGTTCGGGAAACCGATCGCGGAATTCCAGATGATCCAGCAGATGATCGCCGACATGTCCACCCGGATGAGCGCGGCGCACTTGATGGTTTACTACTCCGCCCAGGAGGCGGATAAAGGCCGGAGGGTGAACCGGGAAGCCGCGGAAGCCAAGCTGTTCGCTTCGGAAGCCGCCACCCAGGCCGCTCTGGATACGATCCAGATCCTCGGCGGTTACGGTTACACCCGGGAGTTCCCGGTGGAGCGGTGGATGAGGGACGCCAAGCTGATGGAAATCGGGGCCGGTACCTCACAGATCATGCGTTACATCATCGCCAAAGAGATTCTGAAGCATTAGGAGGGTTACCGATGGAATTTAAGACGATAAAATTCGAAAAAAGCGGGCCGATCGGGATTCTAACCCTGAACCGGCCGGAAAAAAGAAACGCGATCAATTCCCAGATGCTTGACGATCTTTACGCCTTTTTCACCGAGCGTCTGACGGATTTCGAAACCCGGGTGTTGATTATGAAAGGGGCCGGGACTGTTTGGTGCTCCGGGGCGGATATCAAGGAGCCGGCGATCAACATGCTCGATAATCCCAGCCCCGCCGTAGTTTACAACGGGCAACGGAGGTATTCGGAGATTATCCTGCTGATGCGCCGGGTGCCCCAGCCGATCATCGCGGCCGTGCAGGGGCCGGCCATGGGAGCGGGATTCAGCTTTGCCCTGGCCTGTGATATCCGGATTGCCACCGATAAGGCCAGGTTCGTGGGAACTTACATAAATATCGGTTTGGGCGGGGCGGATATGGGATCGAGTTACCTGTTGCCCCGCTTGATTGGGTCGGCCCGGGCCTATCGTTACCTTTTAACCGGGGACGATATCTGGCCCCCGGAAGCCGAAAAGATCGGCCTGGTCAGCCAGGTGGTTCCCGAAGGGGAATTGGAGAAAGTAGTGACGGAACTGGCCCAGAAGATGTGCACCAAGAATCCGCTCGGGCTCCGGATGACCAAAGAAGCCCTGAATCAAAACCTCGATGCCGGGAGCCTGGAACAGGCGCTCCTGCTGGAAGACCGGAACCAGACGATGCTTCTCCTTGGGTTTCCTCAAGCTTTACACAGATAAAAAGGGCCCAAGGATTTCAGGGTTCCAGGGAATTGCGGATTGCGGAATGCGGATTGCGGAATGAAAGGCCCGGGAAGAAGAGTGATTGTGGAGTGCCCTTCGACTACGCTCAGGATAAACTGATTTCGGAATTTCTAAATCCTAAAACCGAAACTCGAAACTCTGAGGCGGGTTAGCCGCGTTTCCGTTTCCAGCCCCGGTAAAGAAGGTAAGCGGTGAGGCCCAGAATAATAACTCCCAGGGCGCCGATCGCCGCCAGGAAGATCAGGCTGGGAGGCTGTCGGAAAGTGGCGGTCATCACGACTCCGGCGGGTTCGGCCAGCTTGGTGACCGGGATTTTCCAGAAAAGGATTTTACCTTCAACCTTATTGGCGTTGCTTTCCAGGACCTTAAGCGGGGTCTGCAGGCGGTAGCTGAAGTAGGAACGCGAAAGAATTGACAGGATGGCGTTTTGCTTCCGGGGGTCGCCGGCCTGCTGGGCCAGGGCTTCGCTGATCTTCTTCCCGATCCCCTGCAGGGAACGGGAATAAACATAATCCCCCTTGGGATTTTGGCTGAACTTGATTTCCCCGAAAAAATCACCGCCTGAGTTGAAAGAACTCATGGCGGATTTCAGGTCCGGGACTTTTACCTCGAGAAAAAGGGTATTGATGACTTTTTCGGTATCGGCGGTAAATTTATCAATCCGGGCCTGGGGGGGGAGCAGGGCCTGGACTTTGGCCTGGTCAAAAAGATAATCAAGTTTCAGTTGCTCGCGGATCTGGCGGGCCACCTTGAGCTGGATCGAGATGTTGGCGGAACCGTCCACGTTGACGACCAGACTTTCATCATAATTCAGGCATCCGGCGAGAAGTACCAGAGAGAGGAAGAGGGGGATCCTTTTCATTCTTTCCTCCGTTTTGATTTTTCGATCAGCATATTTCCCACCAGGGATTCAATATCTTTTAAACCTTGATTGTCAAGATAGCCGGCGAGTTCCCGGCCGATGGTCAGGGGCAGCCGGGGATCGATCAATAGCCCGGTTCCGATCTGCACCGCCCTGGCCCCGGCAATAAAGAATTCCAGGGCCGCTTCGGTGGAGTCTATGCCTCCCGCCCCGATGATGGGAACCGACAGTTTCCGGGCCACTTCGTAGACCATTCTCACCGCTACCGGGCGGATGGCCGGCCCGGAGAGTCCACCGATAACCCGGGCCAGTTTCGGACGTCGGGTATTAACATCAATTGCCATCCCTTTCAGGGTATTGATCAGGGTTAGACCGTCGGCGCCCCCGGTCATCGCCGCCCGGGCGATTTCGACGATATCGGTGACATTGGGGGAGAGCTTGGCCAGGATGGGGAGGGAGGTTTTTCCCCTGACCGTTTCCAACACTTTCCGGGTCGAGTCGGGTTTCAATCCGAATTCCAGACCGCCTCTTTCGACGTTGGGACAGGAGATGTTGATTTCCAAACCGGCGATTCCGTCAATATCGTTAAAGATTTCGGCGAGTTTCCGGTATTCCCCCAGGCTTTCTCCAAAAATATTAACAATCACGCAGGCTTTCTGTTTGCGGAGGAAGGGGAGCTTGTCTTCGACAAACCGGTCCACGCCGACGTTTTCGAGGCCGATGGAATTCAGGAGACCGGCGGGGGTTTCGGCCAGCCGGGGCGGGGAATTGCCGGGACGGGGTTTTAGGGATATCCCTTTAGTGACCACGCCCCCCAGCCGGGATAGATCCAGAAGCGGGGCATATTCCTCCCCATATCCGAAGCAGCCCGAAGCGACCAGGATGGGGTTCTGCAAAACCAGTTTTCCAATTTTGGTTTTAAGGTTCATAACAAATACAAATGTCAAAGCTCAAAGTTCAAAGTTCAAATGTAAAAAAGCATGAAGCTCGTAGCTCAAAGCTCAAAGTTATTTTCTTTCCTATGACCTTTGACCTTTCACCTTTGAACTATTTCCTATATTCCTTGCCCCATGCTCCTTGTCCTATGCCCTGTACATTCGTCAATCGTCAATCGTCAATCGTAAATCGTCAATCACAAAACGATTTCCCCGGTCTCGAATACCGGTCCATCCTGGCATACGCGTAGATAATGGATTTCTTTTCCTTTCGCTCGGACGGAACATCCCAGGCACGCTCCCATCCCGCAAGCCATCATTTCCTCGAGGGAAAGGTAAAGGGGAATTTTCTTGTTTTTCATGATGCGGGCTACTGACTTGAGCATAGGTCGGGGTCCGCAGGCGTAGACAGCCGAGATTTGACCAGGTGAGGAAACCAGCGATTCCCGCAGGAGATTGGTGGCCAATCCTTTTCGACCCGCGCTCCCGTCCTCGGTCACGGTTTTAACCTCGACCCCCAGTTTCTGAAACTCCTTGATTCTCACGAGGTTAGCTTTATTTTTTGCTCCATAAAGAAGATGGATTTTTAGGGGTGCCCTTGACCTTTGACCTTTGCCTGCCTGCCGAAGCCTTGGCGCAGGCAGGACCTTTGACCTTTTGGCTATTTTTTCTGCCAAGGCCAAAATTGGCGCGATCCCCATTCCCCCTGCGACGAGAAGGGTGGATCCGGAATTCGACTTGGGAAGGGGGAAAGGTTTCCCCAGGGGACCGAGAAGGTCTAAAAACTCTCCGGGCCGGGTTCGGCTCAGGGATTGGGTTCCTTTTCCGATTACCTGGTAAAGCAACTCGATGGAGGTGGATGATATGCGGTGCAGGCTCAAAGGGCGGCGGAGGAGCGGCTCCAGCCCGTCCCGGGTTTTGATCATGACAAACTGCCCGGGCTCGGCTTCCCCGGCGATTTCCGGACTTTCGATTTCCATGAGGAAATAACCGGGAGCGATTACCTGGTTTTTACTTATTGGACAACGTGAAAGTTGCATCACCATATATATAACTCATTAGTTAATATTTCGTAAATCGGAAATTATTTCCGGAAAATTACGGGGGGAGAACTTTCAGAATATTTTCGATTTCACCGGCGAGGAGGAGGGCGTTTTCCCCGGTGTCCTGGTAGTAGCGCGGGCGGACCCCGGCCACGACCAGGCTCAGCCGGCGATAAAAAGCGATAGCCCCATGGTTATTCTCCCGAACCTCCAAATAAAGGGTTTTCCCGCCCTGGCGGCGGCAGTCCGAAAGGGTTTCCAAAAGAAGCCCGGTCGCGGTTCCTTTCCGGCGGAAGTCGGGGTGGACGGCAATGCTCAAAAGGTGGATTTCATCGAGCACCTGGTAGAGGGCCAGGTATCCGGTGACCCGGGCTTTTTCCCGAACGACCCGAAGGATGGTCCGGGGGTTTTTCAACTCCTGGACGAAAAGAGTTTTCTCCCAGGGGGAAAGAAAAGACAACCTTTCAATCTCCATGATCTCATCGAGATCAGCGGGAGTCATCGGAGAGATATCCAAATTCCCAATTTCTAATGACGAATATCTAATTAATGTCTAATTTCTAATTGACCTAATTTCTAATCAATGCCAATACATCAAATGTCTAATGTCAAATGCGCCAGTTCCGATTGTGTCCTGTCATTTGTCATTGCCTTTAATTTGGTCATTTGGCATTGGAAATTAATTAGTCATTAGAAATTAGTAATTTGTCATTTACCGTAGCGCTGGATGTTGTTATAAACCTTTTCCTCCGGAAGGCCGAGGGCCTGAGCCACGAACTGGTTGATCCTCAAATTGGCCTGGTGGCAGATCAAAAGGCTGATGTCTTCAACCTTCAGTTTATGTTTTCCCAGGGCTTCGTGGATGACTTCCGGCATCCGCTTGACCGCGTGGGTAAAAACCATGCGCCCTTTCATCCGGGCGTAATGCCTGCCTTCGTCCAGCATTTTATGGTCGATCCGGGGATGAAGAATGCTGGCCGGGCCTTCAGTCCAGAGATCCCGGAAATATTTTCCCTCCGAATGGAGATAAACGGAAAGGACACCCCGCTCCGGGTCGGGCGAGGGGCCGACCACCACGGCCCCGGCGCCGTCTCCAAAAATGACGGTCACATCTCGGCCGGAGGTGGCGAATTCCAGCCCGGTGGAATGAACTTCCGCGCCGACCAGAAGAACCCGTTTGTAGGTTCCGGTGCGGACATACTGGTCGGCGATAGAAAGGCCGTAAAGAAACCCGGAGCACTGGCAGCGGATGTCGAGGGCGCCGATGGGATCAATCCCCAGTTTGTCCTGAAGCAAGACCCCGGAGCCGGGAAAGTTGTAGTCCGGGCTTAAGGTGGCAAATATAATGAAGTCGATATCCTTCGGTTCCAGACCGGCCGATTTGATCGCCTTCAGGGAGGCCTGGTATCCGAGATCGGCGGTGCCCACACCTTCGTCGACGTATCTCCGCTCAACGATCCCGGTGCGCTGCTGAATCCATTCATCCGAGGTCTCGAACATCTTTTCCAGGTCGAAGTTGGTCACGACCCGGGGCGGGACATAAAATCCGCTTCCGAGAATATGCGAACGCATAAAAGCCCCCTATTTGTTAAATCCCAAATCCCAAGTCCCAAATCCCAAACAAATCCCAATGACAATCAAATCCCAATAACCGAAAAAATTTTCATTAAAAGACTTCCTTGAGACACAGCTCTGGACCCAAGCAATCTTAATGGATGGGGGAAGGAGAGTGAAACCGTTTCGGCAAGGATCGGAATAAATATGGGCTTAAGCGGTTTAATTGTTTAGCGAGAGGCAATATTTCGGATTTGATTATCGAGAAGCTGCCGGCCTTTTTTAACTTTTCTTTCCCGCGCTTCCCATTCTTTCCGAAACTTATGAAGCAGGGGTTTTCCCTTTTGCACCATGCGGGTAACCTCGGCCGGCGAGGGCCCGCCCAGGCTTTTCCGGCCGAGCAATAATTTATGCGGATTGAGAAAAACCGCGAGATTGTTTATCCCGGCCTGGTGCAAAAGGGCGGGGAGACCGGGAACCCAGTTCGCATTGGCTTTCCCGAGTTCGACCCCGTGCTTCTGAGCTTCCCGCACCAGGTTGCCGACCATCCGGTGGGCTTCCCGGAAAGGAAGCCGGGTTTTTTGGGCCAGGGCTTCGGCCAGGTCCAGGGCCGCCACTCCACTCTGGGCAGATAGCTCCGCCATTCTCTCCCGATGAAGGATCATTTGGGGAACGATTAGGTTCATCACCCGGAGCGACGCCCGGGTTTCATCCAGGCAGTCGAAGAGGGAAACCTTGAGGTCCTGAAAATCCTTGTGATATCCGGTGGGAAGTCCCGCCGGGGTCGAAGCCAAATGGGTGAAAAGCCCGAGGATCAGCTGGGATTTGCCCCGGACCATTTCCAGGGGGTCGGGATTTTTCTTCTGCGGCATGGCGCTGGAAGAATCGGCGTATTTATCCGGCAATTCAACCATCCGGGAGGGGGGGGCGCTCCAGAGGATAAGATCGGTGGCCATCCGGGAAAGGTTGATCGTCAGGGAGAGAAGGATCGCGCCGGTTTCCAGGAAAAAATCGCGGCCGGAGACGGCGTCGGTGGAGTTTGCGACGATCCCGTCGAAGCCCAAGCAACGGGCGGCCAGGTTCCGGTCCAGGCGGACCCGGCTGCCGGCGGTGGCTCCGGCTCCGAGGGGCAGGAGATTCAGGCGGGGGTAAAAATCGGAAAGCCTTTGCAGATCCCGGGAGTGGGCGCTGAAGCTGGAGAGGAGGTAATGCCCGTAGCTGGTGATCTGAGCGGGCTGGGTGTGGGTGAAGGCCGGGAAGAGACCATCCGGATATCGGTCATGACCTGGTCATTTCGGCTCTTGCCGAGATGAAGCTTGCCCCCGACCTTCAATCCGGAGGTTTTAATAACATAACTTTCAATCAGGGGATGAATATCGACGAAATTTGTCTCGATTTCAGGAGGGGGCCAGGAGCCTCTCATCCGTTCGATTTCTCTCCGGGCCCGGTCCAGGCCATTCAGGATTTGTCTCCGCTCCCGGGAGGAAAGGATCCCCGCCTTCTGGAGCAGAAGGGAGTGGACCTGGTTTACCGCCAGGTCGGCTTCCGCGATCCGGAGGTCTTCTTTGAGACTGGAGATAAAGCGGGTAATTTCCGGGTCCGGACCCGTTGCTAATCGGCCCCGGTACAGGTCACGGCCGAGATGGTGGTTAAATGGCTTTAGCTTTTGATTTTTCATGGTCAGAATGCGAAAAACGTTCTAAGCCATATTATATTTGATTAATAAACCGTTGCAAAATATGTTAGTTGTCATTCCTTCATTTCATTCAGGACGGCGCCTGAGTCCTTCGCTTCTTGTCATATGGAGATCCGATTCCGGATTTCCTTTTTCCCGACGCGGATCGATGAAAAGAGGTGAGGAAAGTAGCTCATTGAATAACCTCCAAGTTATATGGAGCCCCGGCCGGGGTCTGGGCCGGGGCCGGGGAATGTGATGCGAGGAAGATTATTTTAACCAAACAAGAAGATCAAGCCCAAGGCAATGAGGGCCAGGATTACCGCCACGATGATAGTGGAACGGACATAAAGAAGCCCACGGGGCTTTTTCCGCTTGCTTTCAAAAGCGGCCTGGATCAGTTTGGGATAAATATTGAGCCGGCCTTTTTTCTTGACCCAGGGTTCGAGCCGCTTAAGAATGAAATCCGGACACATGGCAACGCCGCCTTTGGCGAGTTTAAGCATCAGGCGAAGATCCCCGATCGAGCCGATCAGCTTGGGAATGCTGGTCAGGCTGCGCTTGAAGAGAAAGTCAAAAATCGCGTTGATCAGGTCTTTCTGGACCGCGAAGGCGAAATTCACCCAGCCGTCCTCGGCCCACATGATTTGCTTGGCCCGGAAGAGGCGTTCGCGCAGATCATCCCGATCCTTGGTCAAGCCGGCGAAAGCTGGTTCCAGTTTGTCGATCGGGAAGGTGCTGATCTTCCGGAGCGCCCCGTCGAAGAATTCAAAGATGATAGCGGCAAAGGGCTTGTCTCCATCCACGATGACCAGGGCGTAGCGGGCGCTCAAACCGGCGAGGCCGAGTCCATCCACCAGGAGATCAGGCAGATCCTGGTCCGGGAGCCGGGTAATGTCGTAGCCGATCAGCTTGCCCCAGAAGCGGACGCGTTCCTTGAGGAAAAAAGGACGGGGGGATAGGTTCCACCAGGTTCCAAAATTTTTAATGAAGGTAAAGAGCTTGCGATAGAGAATGAACATGTCCATGCGCCGAAGAGGGAAGGGGCGGGAAAGGTACTCGTAAAGCAGGTTGAGCGCGGGATCGGCGGCCAGCGCGAGGGAAAGCGGGGCCCGGGTCTTCTCGGAGAGGTGGCGGGCGAATCCCTTCAAGTCATTACCGGGATAGCTTTCGACCATATCCTGGTTGAGGACGAGTTCGTAAGGGTGGGAAAGGCTCAGGTTAATCGCCACTTTATAATCGCGGCCCACCAGGCCCAGCACCACCCGGGGTTCGGAGGGATATTCTTCCTCCCCGGTTTCCTCCGGGATATCCCCGGAGGGAAGGTGGGCGTGGTTGTATTGAATGATCTCATCGTGAATGACCTCCCGGATGCGGGCGAAGATGTGCGGTTCGGGCAGGAACTCGATCCATTTCTCGGCATAAGCCTTTTTGATCGCGTCCCAGTACCCTTCCAGGAGATCGCGGAAGCTCCGGTTTTCCTCAAAGTGTTCCAGGACGTCGCGGAAGGGGCCGAAAAACTGGATGTTGGCGATTTTGACCCAGTTTACGCCGAGATTCCGCTCTTTCTGGAAATACTCATTGAGATACTGGGTGAGGTAGTGGGTGTCATTGTTCTCGATCATCTCCAGGGTTTTTTTGGTCCAGGCGCCCTGGGGGTCGAGAGGGGTCAGGGAGATGAAATTATTCAGGCGGGCTTCCTCGATGTAGGCTTTCAGGATTCTTTTCCGGTCGGAGCTCAGGATAATAGTGAAAAGGTTGCAGGGCTCCCCGACAAGCAGGTTGACGCCGTCCCGCATCAGGTAGAAGGCCCCGCGGTAGTCGACCCGGAAGGGGGTGAGGGGGATCTCGACGGTGAACTTGTCCGGAGGTACGGGCTGGCCCGCGACCGCCAGGGCCGCCACTTCGCACATGTGTTCCCAAGGCTTTTTAACCTTTTCGTGGGCCCAGCCGATGAGTTCTTCTTCCGAATAATTTTTAAAAACCAGCGTGCTGGATCGCCGAAAACTGGTCTTTGGTTCCATGGATTTTTCCGCTTTCATGGCTACCCCTTTTACTCCGGCTCCACCCCGGCTTCCCGGAGAATCCGGTCAACCTCCGGGTCGGTCTTGCGGAGGATCTGTCCCTTGATCGATTCGTTGGCCGCGTAAATATACCGGGGAGGTTTGGATTCCTGGATCTCCCGGGCGTACTTACGGGCCCATTCCCGGTCGAAGTTCCAGCGCCGGGGATTCTTTTCCAGGGAAATGCCCTCGGCAAAAGTGACCTGGTCGGCCTCCACCACGCTGACCGCGTCTCCCAGAGAGACCATAGGATCGTATCCTTCCACCAGGTGGGCCATGCTCCGGATCCATTCGAGCTGGACCGGGACGCAGCCCTGGACATCGATATATCCCTTCCGGGGTTTCCACCAGGGGCCGATCAGCTTGGGCCGCTGGCGGTATTGGTAATGCCAGGTCGAATAGATGGCGCAGTCGCCGAAAACCAGGATAAAAGCTTTCTCGGGAGGCGGAGGAGGATTGTCACCGACCAGGATGTAGATGGGGCCAAGCTCGCGTTCCATTTTCTTGAACAGGATATGGCTGAGGTCAATCAAATAGCGGACGATCATCTGGCAGCCCCCATGGCAGACATCCCCGGCCAGGATCCGGATCCCATAGTAGGGCCGGTCCGAATCCGGGTGCCAGAGGGCTCGTTTGAAGTGCCGGCGATGCTGGAGCAGGTTTTCCCCGACCACCTGGATTTGGTTCATATCCCCGATTCCCAGGCCGCGTTTGTGGGCAATCTTGGTGAGGGGACATTCCAGATTCTCAAATCCCATCAGGGCCTCGACCGTGGCGTCGCAGGCCACGGAGTCAGCGCTCGCGACCACCAGCCTCATCTCGACGATATCGCCGAAGGCGGGCCCCTGGCCTTCCATGGCGTGGAACATGTCGGTCACGCAGAGATGGGGTTTGCTGATCGCGTAGATGTCCACGAATTTTTCCCAGAGGCTGGAATTGCCGAAGGGCCGGCCCCGATGGTGGCGGGCCTTGTCTTCATCGGGGAGGATGCCGTGGCTGTTCTTGAGCCCCAGGGTGGTCAGGCAGGCCTCGTGGGTTTTGGCGACCGGGACGGTGATCCAGACATCCGCGTCCACGAGGGATTTGGGGATGTGAATGTCCTTCAGACAGTAATTCTCTCCGCGGAAACGGTAGACCCAGTCTTCCTCGTCGAAGAAGATGACCTTCATCCCGATGTCCTCGAGGGCCCGGTCGTAACCGATGATTCCCATCTGGATCCGGGGGGACATGCCGCAGACGGAGTTCTCGCCCACCCAGACTTCCTTGGCCCCGGCCTCCTTGCAGAGCAGGTATAAACCTTTCAGGGTATCAATATGGGTGATCTGGGCGCCGCCCTGGGCCGCCATGATATTTGGCTTCAGAAGGACCTTGTGGCCCGGCTTGACCCATTGCTGGATGCCGCCCAGGGCGGCGAAGGCCTTACGGACGCATTCGATCCGGTTATTCCCGTATCCAATACCGACTTTGGCTTTTTGATTGGTTTCCATTTCTTAACCCCCTGGGACGATGTATTGTATATGTAAAAAATAGTAATTTTCAGTTTAAACCCGCAATCAGAGAAAGACCATAATCTGTTGACATGGGGTCAGGTTAATTCATACATTATTGCCGTGAAGATAATTGGAATTACCGGGGGGATCGGGAGCGGGAAAAGCATGGTCTCCCGAATAATCCGAGAGCGGGGGTTCCCGGTGATCGATCTGGATGAACTCGCTCATGAAATCATCGAACCGGGGAGAACCGCTTACGATAAGATCATTTCTCGTTTTGGGAAGGATATCCTGGACCCTGACCGCCGGATTGGAAGGCGGAGACTCGGGGCGGTGGTTTTCGGTGACGCCGGAGCCCGGAAGGACCTGGAAGCCATTACCCACCCGGAAATTTCCCGGCTCCTCCTGGAAAAAATCGAGGGATACCGTTCCGCGGGAACCGAGATGCTTTTCCTGGAGATTCCCCTGCTTTTTGAAACCGGGATGGATTCCTGGATCCACCCGGTGATCACGGTGAAATGCCCGCAGGGGGTCTGCCTGCGGAGATTGTCGGAGCGGGACGGTTTTTCCGCTTCCGAGTCCCAGGCCCGGATGCAAGCGCAGATGGACCCTGAAGAAAAAGCCCGGAGGGCGGAGTTCGTGATCGACAACTCCGGCAGCCTGGATGAAACCAGGGCGCAGGTTGAGAAAGTAATCAGTGCGTTAATGAAAGAGTGAATTGGGAGGAGATAAAAGTCTTGTTTTTCTTCATTTCCAATCTTTCTCTTCTTGTCATCCTGAACGGAGTGAAGGATCTAATATTCTTCGCGGATAGATTCGCTTTGCTCACGGCAAGGTTTATTATCTTGAACAAACCGAGATCCTTCGCCTGATGGCTCAGGATGACATCCTTAATTTGTAATTAGTTTGGTGATTGGGATTTGGTGGCTGAAATTTGATGGAGTTGGGGAGGAATAAGAATGGATCCGAGGTTTGAAAAAATAATAAACGAAACCTTCCGGGTTGACGCCAACGAAGGTCCGGACAAGGTGGGGGACCTCAAATCCATCGTGGCCAGGTGCGTGGAACCGGGGATGACCATCCACGCTTTGACTACCCATCTTTTGCCGTTTGCCTCGGCCAACGAGATCATCCGGCAGTTTTACAATAAGGATCCCAAGTTTACCTTCGTGACCCTGGGTTCGCTCGGGCACGCCTTCTGCATGATCCATTTCAATATGCTGAAGAAACTGATCACCACCTTCGCGGGGGATGTCTATCCCACCCCAGGGCCCAGCAAGCTCTTCCAGCGTGCTTATCTCGAGAAGTCTGTGGAGTTCGAGAACTGGTCGATCCTGGCCCTTTCGGAAATGCTGCTGGCGGGAGCCATGGGGGTTCCTTTTATTCCCATCCGGTCAATCGGAGGCAGCTCAATGGCGGAGGAGAACCATGATAGTTACGCGGAGATAGAAGACCCATTCGGCCAGAGCGGGGAAAAAGTCGGATTGGTCAAGGCCCTGGTCCCGGATATCGTCCTGGTCCACGGCTGGGCGGCCGACCGGGCGGGGAATACCATTCTGGCCCCTCCGTACTCGGAGGGGATTTGGGGAGCGTTCGCCGCCCGGAAGGGCACCATCGTGACCGTGGAGAAAATCGTGGATTCGGATTTTATCCGGCGGTATTCACACCTGGTGCGCCTGCCGGGGATGTATGTCCGCGGGGTGGCCGAAGCGCCTTTCGGCGGACACCCGGGCGGGATGGTCAACCTGGGAGTTCCCGAGTTTGACAGCTACGCGGAGGATTACGACTTCATCATTAATTTCCGGGAGGCCACCCAGAAACGCGAAACCTTCTCGAAATGGATTGAGGAATGGATCCTGGGCCCCGGGAGTCACGAGGGTTATTTAAAGAAACTGGGATCCGACCATCTGCTCAAACTCCGGGGACTCGGCCATCCCGATGCCTGGAGGTACGAACTGGAGACTTTTTCGGAAAAACTTCCGCTGACGAAGGAGTGCACCGAGAACGAGCAACTGACCGTGGCTTCCACCCGGATCATCATGGAAAAGGTGAAAAAACACGGGTTCAAGTCCGTTCTGGCCGGGATCGGAGCCTCCACGCTGTCCTCCTGGATGGCTTATTATCACCTGAAGCGTCAGGGGGTTCCCGTGGACCTGATCGCCGAGATCGGTCTGCTCGGTTATGCCCCCCGGCCGGGAAGCCCGTTTTTGTTTAATTACGGGACGTTTCCCACCGTGAAAATGGCGATGGATTCTTTCACCTCCCTGGGGCTGCTGGTGGCCAATCCCAACAGCCGGTGCCTGGGGGTCCTGGGAGCGGGACAGGTGGACCGGCTGGGGAATATCAATTCCACCAAGATTCCCGATGTATATTACCTGGTGGGTTCCGGCGGTGCTAATGATGTGATGAGCACGGCGGAAGAGGTGATCCTGATCTGCAACCAGGGCCTGAACCGGCTGGTGGAAAAGGTGCCGTATATTACCGGTCCCGGGGTGAGGGTCAAGACCCTGATCACCAACATGGGGGTATACCGCAGGGAATCGGTAAAGGAAGAACTGAAACTGGCCGGATACTTCCAGGGGAAAGAGGGGGAAAAGGGGGAGGAACTCGTCCGGAAAATCAAGGAAACCTGCGGATGGAATCTCCAGGTGGCTTCGAACCTCGAAGCCATTGAACCGCCGACCTTGGATGAGGTGCTGACGCTTCGTCTTCTCGACCCGCGAAGAAGCTTCATCGGTTGAGCCTTCGCGGCGGCACAACCCCGTGTTCCGTCTTTGCGAATTCTATTGGCCGAAAGACGGCAATACTGTATAATTACTTCTAACCTTCAATTGAATTTTTCAATAAAGGAGAGGGGGAGAAAGATGGCCAGAGGGAAAAAATCGTATGGTTTTGCTTTTTTCCTGTTATTTTTTGCCGTAGTTTTAGGAGCGGGGTGCGGCGGAGGGAGCCAGAATAAAATCATCAACCAGGACCTGGATATGCAGGCCTCGGATTTCGAGTGCATCAAGAACTGGGAATATATTGCGCCCTACTACCTTACCAACAAATTAGGGGCGGATAACCTGGCTGAAACCCTGAAGGTGGCTAACTCGCCCAACGGGGGAACTTTCCCGCCCGGCACGATCATTCAGTTGCTGCCGATGGAAGCTATGGTAAAACGAATCAAGGGATGGAGCCCAGAAACCAACGACTGGGAATTTTTCGCCCTGGCGATAACCGGTACCACTACCACCATCATCACCCGCGGAAAGGCAGAGACGAGAAATTTTGCCAAAATGAATTGTTTCGATTGTCATTCCAAGGCGGCGCCGCAGTGGGATTTTGTCTGCGGCCAAAATCATGGTTGTGATCCTTTTCCGGCAAACGATCAATTTATCCAGGGTTTGCAGAATACCGATACGCGGTGTCCGTAAACGTAAATGCGGAATTCGGAATGCGGATTGCGGATTAATAAAGTAGGGAGCCAGTGACCAGGAACAGGTAGCCGCAGACATTAGCCTGCGTTTTCGGTGGATAGGTTGCTGGGTGGTTAGGTGGCTGGAAAGCTAGGAACCCTTAGCTGCGTATTCCTCCCCCAAAAAAGCTCCGAACAGTCGTTCGGGGCAAACTAAAATCTTCAAAAACTGGAACCCTCGAACCCTTGTTTATTATTATCCTTCGTAGTGAGTGAAGTATTGGATATCTGAAATAGCTCCTTGGGGCTGGTCCTGCCATTTCACCTGGACCTTGATTCCCTCCTTGATGTCTTGGGGCTCAATATCGGCAATCGGCATGAAGATGGTGGAATCCGCGCCCTCAAGCCTGATCGCGCCGATATATTGGGGTTCATCCAGATCCTGGAAATTCCCCGAGCCGTCCAGCTGGACATAGGCTTTGGTGAACCCGACCAGGATTCCCTTGCCCGAGAGCTTGGTCAGGTCTTTTTCTTCGATCTTGGCATCGCACTGGCCGCAGCGGTTCCGGGGCGGGACATAAGTATAACCGCACCGCGGGCACTTGGCGGCCCAAATTTCCTTCTTGGCCAGCGACTTGATGAATTTCTCCATTAAAAAACCGGTGGACCAGCAAAACCCGGCTGCATAGGGCAGGGTGTTGGTCTCGACCGCCTGGATTTTTTCCGCCGTCATTGGTGTCTCCTCTCGGTATTTGTCAGCTTTTGAAAGTTTCCGAAACTGTCACCCCGGTTATTCCTTGAGGGGCTCTACCCCTTCCAGGTCGCTGAGCTTGCCCTCGGGGTTCTCCACGAAGACCGCTTTCACCCGCATGCCGATATGAACCTTCTCCGGGGGGCAGTTAAGCAGGATGGTGTTGATGTTGGAATCCGCGCCGTCGAAGCGGACAAAAACCGGGACCAGGATGGCGCCTTCCTGGATTACCCCGGCCTCGACCGGATCCATCCCGATGATCTTATACTTGCCTTTCTCAATCGGGGGGCTGATTACGAAGCAGGTAATGGTGCCTTTGTGGCTCACCACCATCCTTTTGTCCATCCTCCGGTGACAGCGCCCGCAGATGTTCCGGGGCTGGACGATCACCTTGCCGCAGCCCGGGCAGAGGGAGCCGATGAGTTTTTTCTCCTTCAAGCCGTCCACGTATTCCTGGAGCTGGGTGGAGCCTTTATAACGATAAGCCCCGATGTTCCAGGAGCCTTCCACCATCATGGTCTCGCGTCTTTGGTCTTTAAGGTATGCCATGGTCCTACCTCCTGGGGGCGGGGGTTTCGCCCAGAACCGTAACCGTAATGTAATTGGTGACGCCGCCCCAGCCGTGGGCCACGGCGTTCCGGACTTTCTTCGGCACCTGGTGGTCTTCGGCTTTTCCCATCACCTGCAAGCCGGCTTCCAGGATGCGCTGGAGGGCGGAGGAACCGATCGCGTTGGTCGCGTTCACCCCGCCCGAGGGATCGCAGGGCATCCTCCCATTGATCTCGGTTTCGCCCTTCTCCATGGCGATCCAGGCTTTTCCTTCGTCGAAGAGCCCGAGCTTCTCGGAGAAAAGGAGCTCCTGGCTGGGGAAGGGCTGGTAGATCTCGGCTACGTCTATCTCTTGTTTGGGGTCCTTGATCCCGGCCTGCTGATAGGCTTTCATCGCCGACAGCCGGGCGCCCATCTGCTCGGAGGGATCGAGCACGCCGACCCCGCCGCCGCTTTCGCTCTGCATCTGGGTTTCCTCGTCGGAATAAGAAGCCAGGCCCTTGACCCAGGCCGGGCGCTTGCACTTCTTGAGCGCGATGTCCTCGCAGGCGATCACGATCGCCGAGGCGCCGTCGCTCGCCGGGCAGACATGACCGTAACGGAAGGGATCGACGATCAGCTCGGTCTTGTGGATATCCTCGGGGGTGCAGTTCGGCCATTGGAGATGGGCGTATTTGTTCCTGGCCGCGTTTCTCCTGGCCTTGGCGGCCACCATGTCAAAATGCTCGGACCGGCAGCCGGAACGGTGCATGTAGAATCGGGCCTGGTAGGCGGCCACGCCGGCGGCGGCTCCGACCGCCGAGGTGGCCAGGAGATTTTTCATCGAGAGACCGTAGCCGAAGGCGTGGAAGAAGTTGGCGAGGGCCACGTGGAGCAGACCGGTGGTAGCCCCGGCTTCCTTGCTGTCGGAGTGTTTTTCCCAAGCGGTGGCTACGACGATGTCGTAGAGCCCGGACATTACCGAGTAGAATCCCCCCTGGCCGACCGAGCCGCCGGTGGTTCCGCCGGTGGCGATCCGCAGGACCGGTTTCCCCGGGGCTCCGATCCAGTCCCCAATCCAGAGGTCGGGATTAGCCACCCCTCCAAAGCCCTGCATGTTCCCTACCACTAAGGCATTCACTTCCTTAAGGGAAACCTGGGCATCTTCGAGGGCATTGTGAACCGCTTCCGAAACCAGTTCGGCCTGGTTTACATCCCGGCGCCGGCCGGAATGCTTGGTCTGGCCGCATCCGATGATTGCAGCGTTTCTCAGCATTATTGGTCACCTCCTAAAATGAAAACCGTGTTTTTCTGGGCACAGATTCCGAATTGTCCGTGGGCCAAGGCCCGTTCCACGTAAGGGATTTGGCAGCCGCCTGCATCACCGCGGATCTGCCGGGCCGCCTCGATGACCCGGGTCAGGCCGGTGGCGCAGATGGGATCGGCGGACAGCGCCCCGCCGCTCGGGTTGACCGGAATCTCTCCTTCCCGGTTGGTCAGGCCTTTTTCGATCAGGGATTGGCCGTGTCCTTCCCGGGCGAGCCCGAGGGCTTCGTAAATCATCAGCTCCTCGTGGGCGAATTTTTCCGAAACCTCGAAAACATTAATTTCCCGGTAGGGATCCTTGATCCCGGCCATTTCGTAGGCCTTGGCCGCGGCTTTACCCAGGGATTCGAACCGGGTCAGGTCTCTGTCTCGTAGATAAGAATCCTGGTAAGTACCGACCCCTTCGATCCAGACCGGGCGGTCCGTGATTTCCCGTGCCTTTTCCTCGGAGGCGAGGATCAGGGCGCAAACCCCGTCGGTAATGGGCGGGATCATGAGTTCCCGGATGGGCTCGTAATAAAGCTTGGAATTCAGAACCTCTTCCACGGTCAGGTCCGGCATTTTCCGGTGGGTGAGGGGATTTAGTGCGGCATTGGCCAGGTTCTTGACCGAAACCATGGCCACGGCTTCCTCGGGAACGGAGTATTTCTTCATGTACATTCGGGCCTGGATGGCCGAGGCGGCGATGTCATTCATCAAGCCCACCTGCCGGTCGAAGAGAGGATCCAAAGAGTAAAATAGAATCTGGTGGGGATTAATGGTGGAGGCCAGGGTATGCGCCTCGATGGTAACCACGTCATGCGTCCCCGCCAGGATCCGCATCAGCCCGTATAGCAGGGCCCCCGTGCCGTCCTCCTCGACCTTGGACTCATCTTTCTGGTAGGCGCCCACGGCCATGGAAAGGAAGACATTGGAGATGGTTCTCCCGTCCAGGAAGTCGGAAGAGGCTGTGACCACGCTGTCTACTTCCTCCCGGAGAATCCCGGCGTGCCGGAGGGCGGCCTTCACCACGTCGAAGACCTGGTCCTCCCGGGTGCGGGGCACATTGAACTGGTACTCGGATTGGGCGTACCCGACGATTGCGACCCTTCTTTGCATTTCCTTCCTCCTTAGTTGCACTTTTGCCTTTTAAT
>JAPLJI010000030.1 GCA_026388655.1 Pseudomonadota bacterium | reverse complement strand
CTTTGGAATTAATATAAAGAAATATTGGACGAATTATATTTAGAGCTAATATCTTGAAAATTGACCGGGAGGAAGACGATGAAGCTTGAATTCAGTGCCGAAGAGATTTTTGAAATGGCGGTGCAGATCGAGAGGAACGGGGCCAAGTTCTACCGGAAGGCCTCCGAGGGCAAGCTGGCCCAGGATGACCAGATTAAAAAGCTGCTCCTGGATCTTTCCGGAATGGAGGATCAGCACGAGAAGGTTTTCTCCTCCATGGCCAAGGAACTGACGGGCCCGGAGAAGGCCCCGATGATTTTCGACCCGGACAACGAGCTGGGCCTGTACCTGCAGGCCATGGCCGACGGCCGGGTGGTGGATACCCGCACCGAACCGGCGGAGAAGCTCAAAGACCTGAAGAAGCTCGAGGACCTTTTCGCGTTCGCCATCGGCCTGGAGAAGGATTCCATCGTTTTCTACACCGGGATGAAAGAGGTGGTCCCGGAGCACCTGGGGAAAAACCGGCTCGATAAGATCATTCGGGAGGAAATCGGGCATATCGCTTTTCTAAACCGGGAAATCAACGCCCGGATCAAGAAATGAATTTGGATTTTAGCTTCGGGTTTCGGGTTTAAAATTTCGAGTTTGGAATTTGGGATTTGGTCATTGTTTATTGTCTGGTTATTGTCTGCTCTAAGCGAAGTCGAAGGGGTGCTTGGTTATTGGGATTTGATTTATTCTTAGGATAGGGGAGGGTGCGACGATGCCGGAACCTTTTTCCGCGGTCAAAATCTCCGAGCATGTGTACTGGGTGGGGGCGATCGACTGGTCGATCCGCGATTTTCACGGGTACCTGACCGGCCGGGGCAGCACCTACAACGCCTACCTGATCCTGTCCGACCCGGTCACCCTGGTGGACACGGTCAAGGCCCCGTTCCGGGAGGAAATGCTCTCCCGGATCGCCTCGGTCGTCGAACCCGGGAAGATCCGCCAGCTAATTTCTAATCATTCCGAGATGGACCATTCCGGGTCCCTGCCGGAGATGATCCAGCTCCTGAGACCCGAGAAGGTTTTCGCCTCGGTGATGGGGGCCAGGACCCTGCAGGAGCATTTCCATCTGGACCAGGAGATCATCCCCCTGAAGGACGGGGAGAGCCTGAACCTCGGGAAGCTCAAGCTGACCTTCCTCGAGACCCGGATGCTCCACTGGCCCGACAGCATGGTCACCTATCTCCACGATGACGCCCTCCTTTTCTCCCAGGACGGCTTCGGGATGCACCTGGCTTCGAGCGAAAGGTTTGCCGACGAGATCCCCGCTGAGATCCTCTCCTGGGAAGCGGCCAGGTATTTCGCCAACATCCTGCTCCTCTATTCCCCGCTGATCCTGAAGCTCCTGGAGCGGGTGGGGAAGCTCAACCTTCCGATCAAGATCATCGCCCCCGATCACGGGCCGATATACCGGAAAAACCTGGACTGGATTCTCCAATCCTACGCCCGCTGGGCCGCCCAGAAGCCCTCCCGCCAGGCCGTGGTGGTTTACGACACCATGTGGCAGAGCACCGAAAAGATGGCCCGGGCGATCGGAGAGGGGCTCGCGGCCGGGGGCGCGGGCGTGAAACTCCTCTCCCTGAAATCCTGCCATCGCAGCGATGTGGCCACGGAAATCCTGGGGGCGGGCGCGCTCCTGGTGGGCTCCCCGACCCTGAACAACGGGTTGTTCCCGACCGTGGCCGACTGCCTGACCTATCTCAAGGGTCTCCGGCCCCAGAATCTCTCGGGAGCGGCCTTCGGTTCCTACGGCTGGAGCGGGGAGTCGGTGGGGGAGATCGAGGGAGTAATGAAAGAGATGAAGATCAACCTGTTAAGCGAGGGATTAAAGGTCAAGTACGTCCCCGACCGCGAAGCCCTGGAGCGGTGCTTCTCATTGGGGAAGGCGGTCGCGGAGAAGATTAAGTGAAATAAATATTATGAACAGGTCAAGTTTGTCGGTTGCGGTTGCGCGGCTCGTTTCGGTTGGGTTCCACGGTTGCGGTTTGAAATCCGAAAGACGGAGCCGTTTGACGATACGAGCGGCCCAACCGATAGACGTAACCCGGTAGTTAAAATTCATTATTCCTAACAAGGGGGTAAATAATAATGAAGAAATACGAATGCACGATCTGCGGGTATATTTATGACCCGGCGCTGGGGGACAAGGATGGCGGGATTCCTCCGAAAACCCCGTTCGAGAAGCTGCCCGATGACTGGACCTGCCCGGTCTGCGGCGCGGCCAAGGACATGTTCGAGGAAGTGAAATAAGGGAGGGTTTCCCGATCGTTTGGCGCGCTGAGTCAAACCACTTGACATCGGCTTTTGAGTTCAAGTAATGTAATTCTCAATTTGGAGGGTGCTTAATTACTAAGGCTGGGAATTGTAGGAATCTGGGTTCAAAGTGATCAAAAACACTCCGACAATTTGTAGCTTCTGCAGTTGCGGCTGCGGCATGTTCGTCCGGACCCAGGACGGCGAGGCCCGGGGCGTAATCCCCAGCACCACTCACCCGGTCAGCCAGGGCCGGCTCTGCCACCGGGGCTGGAACCGGTTCCAAAACCTCCGGAGCGTGAACCGCCTGGTCAAGCCCCTGGTCCGGGAAGGCGAGGGGATGAAGGAGACCGGTTGGAACGAGGCCCTGAAATTAAGCGGGGAGAAAATCAAAGACCTGATCGGGCGGCACGGGCCCGAATCCATCGGGGTGATCGGCTCCCCCTGGCTCTCCAACGAAGATAATTATCTCGTCTCCCTCCTGGCCCGCCAGGTGATCGGGACCAAGAATCTGGACGGCAGCTACCGGTTCGGGGCCGCGGCGGCGCTCTCGGCGCTGAATCAGCTTTTCGGCGAAGGGATCGGCGCGGTCGGCTCAATTCCCGCCCTGAAAGAAAGCCCGGCGGTTCTGGTGGTCGGGCGGGACGCCCACCGGGACTTTTCCCCGGTCGGCTCCCGGGTAGTGCAGGCCTTCCAGCAGGGAGCGCAGATTATCCTGGCGGACGCCTCCGCGGCCAAGGCCGATCATTTTTACAAGACCTTGATTCCGGTCCCGGCGGACCGTCTGCCCGCCGCCCTGGCCGCGAAACGCGATATTCCTTTGGGGATTTTGGACCTGCTGGGCAAACCCGGCGCGGGCCTGGTGTTCGTAGCCGACCAGCTGGGCCCCAGCGCCAGCGCGCTGGCCCTGATCAATTATCTGATCGAGCGCCGGGCCTCGGCCAAGGATCTTCCCAACCTCCTGGCCCTGAGCCGCTCGCCCAATCTCCGCGGAGCCTGGGATCTCGGGATCCGGCCCCCGGCCGGAGGCCTGAATCTGGAAGAGATGCTGGCCCCGGAAAGCAAGGTCAAGGGGCTCCTGGTTTTCGCCGAGGATCTCTCCGTGCACCTGCCCAAAGCTGACCTGCTCGAGAAGCTCAAGAAACTGGATTTCGTGCTCTGGGCCGGGCGCTTTAAGAATGATACCGCCCAGCTCGCGCACGTCGTGCTGCCCCTGCCGCTCTTCGCGGAGAGCGAAGGCACCCTGACCAGCTGCGAGGGACGGATCCAGCTTTCCCGGCCGGCTCTTTCGCCCCGGGGCGAAAGTCGAGGCCTTTCCGAGGTACTGCCCGAGCTCGCGCAGGCTCTCGGAAAGTCCTTGCCCGGAGGACCGGCGGCCGCGATCCGGAAGGAAATCGGCAAAGCCGTCCCGGGTTACGAGAAAATCACCGGGCCCGAGGTGGAATCCGAGGCCGGTGCGCTCCTGGCCCCGCCGCGGCTCGCGTCCGCCCCGCCCAAGTCCGCGGCGCTCCCGGTGCTGGAAAGCGCGGACAAGTTCCTCCTCCTGATTCCCAACACCCTTTACGCCTGGGAACGCAACCGGATGATCGCCGAGTCCCCGGTCCTGTACATCGAGTACCAGGCCGAGCGGCCGGCGCTGAAAATGAACCTGCAGGATGCCAAGGACTTCAAGTTCCGGCCCGGAGAAAAGGCGAAGATCCGCTCCGAGCGGGGCGAGCTCCAGGTCGCGCTGCAGGCGGATGAGGGCGTGCCCCGGCGGACCCTGGTGCTGTCCTCGCATTTCCTGAATCTGGTGGAGAGCGTGGCGGGGAAGGGTGAAATCGATCCGGTGACCCGGTCGGTTTATTTCCCCAGTCTGCTGGTCACGGTGGAGAAGGCCTGAAATGGATAGATATATTCTCCGGAAAGAGGATGTGAACCGCTGGGTGGAAGCCCTGGCCCGAACCCAGGAGGTCCTCGCCCCCACCCGGGTGGAAAAGGAAATCTTCTTCGCTCCGACCCAGACGGCGGTCGATCTCAACCTCCTGAGCGGAACCGCGACCCTGCCGTACCTGCCGGCGAAGGACCTGGTCCTGCCCCATTCGGAAAACCTCTTTCACTTTACCCGGAAGGGCGGGGATTACGAGCTCACCGTCCCGGAAGAGAAGAAAACCGCCGTGGTCCTGGGGATTCGCTCCTGCGATACCTCGGGCATCTACTGGCTGGACAAGTTCTACCAGGAAAACTTCAGCGATTGTTACTACTGGCGGCGCCGGAACAACCTGATCCTGGTCACGATGGCCTGCAACCAGCCGGTGAAGAACTGCTTCTGCGTCTGCTGCGAGGGCGGGCCCTTCCTGGATTCGGAGCGGGACGAGTTCGATATCCAGCTCGTGGATCTCCAGGACAGCTACCTGGTGGAGTGCAAGAGCTCGAAGGGGAAGGCGCTGATCGAGGCCAACCCCAAGCTGTTCGCGAAGGCGGATCCCTCCGCGGTGAAAACCCGGGAGGCGCTGGAGGAAAAATCCCGGAATAGCTTCCAGCCCGATCCGACTTCCTATATGAGCACCGCCATCCGGCGGATCACCTCCAACGCCGTGACCCCCGAAACCTGGACCGAGCTGGGGGAGAAATGTTTTGACTGCGGGGGCTGCGCCTTTGTCTGTCCCTGCTGCAGCTGCTTCGGGGTGGGCTATCTTAATGAAGGGGAGAAGGGGTGCCACTACCGTTTCTGGGACTCCTGCGATTACTCCGGGTTCACCCGGGAGGTTTCGGGCCACAATCCCCGCGGCGAGAAGGGGGAGCGGTTCAAACGCAGATTTTTCCACAAGTTGAGTTATCAATATTTAAAACGGGATGGCCGGATTGGGTGCGTCGGCTGCGGGCGCTGCATTACCGCCTGCCCGGGTGAGGTCGGCATGCCCACCGTGGTGGAAAGGCTCCGGAAATAGGCGAGACCATGAGCAACATTTATCTGCCCAACCTGGCCCGGATTATCAAGATTCAAGACGAGACTTACGATACCAAGACCTTCGAGTTCGAGTTTGCCGACCCCAAGGTCAAGCAGGCTTTTAAATTCGGCCCGGGACAGTTCCTGGAAATCTCGGCCCTCGGGGTGGGGGAGGCGCCGTTCGGACTGGCTTCCAATCCCAACCGTCCCGAAACCTTCCGGGTCACCCTGCGGGCGGTCGGGGCGGTCACCTGGGCGCTCCACCAGAAGAGAATTGGAGACCTGGTGGGGATCCGCGGCCCCTTCGGCAATGGCTTCCCCTTCGACGAATACAAAGGGAAGAACATCATCTTTGTCGGCGGCGGCATCGGGCTTCCCCCCCTGCGCTCCCTGATCGAGCCGATGCTGGACGCCCGTTCCGCGTTCAAGGATTTTCTGATTCTCTACGGGGCGCGCACGCCCGCCGACCAGGTTTACCAGGACCGGCTCAAGGAATGGGAGAAGATGTCGGAGATCCGCTTCGGGATGACCGTGGACGTGGGGGACGCCAACTGGAAGGGCAATGTCGGGGTGGTTACCACCCTTTTCCCCAAGTGCAACCTGATCGTCGAGAACACCGTGGTTTTCGTTTGCGGTCCGCCGATCATGATTCGTTTCGCCATCATGGAACTCTCCAAGCTGGGGTTCAAACCGGAGAATATCGTTTCCACCCTGGAAAGGTACATGAAATGCGGGGTGGGAAAATGCGGACACTGCGCCATCGGCCACAAGTACGTGTGCGTGGACGGGCCGGTGTTCAACTACAAGGAAATCGGGAAACTACCGGAAAAGTCCTAGCGACGACCATTGACTTCCGGAAGGTTTCCAATATTGTTTTAGGCGGGCGGAGGATTATTAGTGCAGGTAATTAACATTTTCATCGCGACCGTGGTGCTGGGGACGCTCCTCACCGCGCTCACGGCCCGCTCCCGCAAGCTTTCCGGGGCGATCGGGGTTCTCTCCGTCACGATCATTACCGCCATCCTGCTCTACGTGGCCTACCGGGTTTTCACCCTGGGCCCGCGGACCCTGATGCACCCGCTCATGTCCCTGCCCACGATCGGGGCCCAGCTCTCCATCAGCGTCGATCATCTCTCCGCCATCTTTCTCGTCCTGATCGGCCTGGTTTCTTTCTTCGGCACGCTTTATTCCTACCGTTACATGGATATTTATCCCCACCAGAGTCTGGTGCGGTTCTATCCTTTCCTGATTCTTTTCATCGCCGGGATGATCGGGGTCGTGGTCGTGACCGACATGTTCTTCTTCTACGTTTTCTGGGAGTTCATGACCCTGACCTCGTATTTTCTGGTGGTTTACGAAAAGGAAGATCAAGACATTCTGCAGGCCGGCCTCAAGTATTTCGTCATGACCCACGTCGGGACCGCGGCGATGTTAATAGGCACCATTCTGCTCCAGGCCGAGGTGGGTTCTTTCGCCTTCCTCCGCCTGCGCGACGCCATGGCGGTCATGATCGTGGGGAGCCCGATCAAGCTTTCCGTCATCCTGGCCCTGTTCCTCCTGGGCTTCGGCACCAAGGCCGGGATGTTCCCGGTGGGAACCTGGCTCCCGGACGCCCACCCGGCCGCCCCTTCCGGGGTCTCGGCCATGCTTTCCGGGGTCATGATCAAGATGGGAATCTACGGCTTCCTCCGGCTTTTCTTCTTCCTCCTTCCGGTTTCCAACCAGACCTTCGGCTTCGGGGTGGTGATCGCCGCCTTCGGCACGATCTCGCTTTTCATGGGCACCATCTCGGCGCTGGTTCAGCATGATTCCAAGCGGCTCCTCGCCTTCCATTCCATCGGACAGATCGGCTATATCCTTCTGGGCTTGGGTACGGGCCTGGCCTTCCTGAAAATCAACCCGGTCCTCTCGGCGATCGCCACCATGGCGGCGATCTACCATGTGATTAACCACTCCATGTTCAAAAGTCTCCTCTTCCTGAACGCAGGCTCCATCTTTTATAAGACGGGAACACGGGATTTAAACCGGCTGGGCGGCCTCTATTCGGTCATGCCCGCCACGGCCTGGATGACCCTGGTTGCCTCCTTTTCCATCGCGGGAATCCCTCCATTTAATGGGTTTATAAGTAAATGGCTTATTTATCAAACTACAATTATCGGGGGGATCAAATTACCGGTATTTATATTTTTCGGATTAGTGGCGATTTTTATCAGTTCAGTCACCTTGGCTTCCTTTTTAAAGTTTTTCAGTACTTCCTTCGGAGGAAGTCTCGGGAAGAAGCTGGCGTCTCAACTTCGGCCCGGCATAGACGTTCCCTTTTCCATGCGCCTTTCCCAATATGCCCTGGCTCTTTTCTGCCTTCTCTTAGGTCTTTTCCCATGGGTTCCGCTAAGATTGATGTACCCGGTCTTCGGGGAATCGTTGTTTGGGACGACCCTACCCCCTCTCCAACAAATCTTTGGTAATTCCCGATTCGGGTTGGTTCCGGTACTAGGGGGCGGGGAAAGCGGGGCTTGGTTCCCGGTGACCGGGTTCCTGGTTCTCACCGGGTGCCTGCTGGTGGCCTTGATTATTTCCCGCCTGGGCCGGGCCGGAAGCCGGACGGTTCCGGTCTGGAGTTGCGGCGAGGTTTACGAGACCGACGAAATCCGCTATCGGGCGGGGAGCTTTTACATTCCTTTGGTGGCTTATTTTGAAAGATTAGTTTATCCGGAGCTGGCTACTCACAAGATCCAACGTCCCGGTCGGGCCTACAAGGGGCTCGATTTCGACAAAGTTTTTTACTACCCCTTCGTGGATTTCCTGCTCCTCTTTTCCCAGAAATTCCGCCGGACCCACGTGGGGATTCCGCAGGCCTACCTGCTTTACCAGGTGATCGGGATCGCGGCGCTGGTGGCGATCATGATCTGGCTGAGTTAGAAGTTTAAGGAGGAAATATAGAGTGGCTTTTGAAACCGGCAGCAAATTAATCGAGAATCTCAAAGCCAAGTTCCCGAATGAGATCATCTCCGCCCGGGAGCCGGTGAGCAAGAAGGTTTACCTCTCGATCCGCCCGGAGGCGATTCGCCCCATTACCGAGTACCTTTTCCGGGAGCTCAAGGCCCGTTTCAACACCATCGTGGGGGTGGACCGGCGCCCCACGCACCGGGATTTCCAGACCACCCACATCTTTTCCCTGGATACGGACAAGATGTTTATCCTCCTGCAATCCTCCCTGGACCCCAACCAGCCCGAGATCGATTCCATCACCTCGCTGATTCCCGGGTCCAGCTGGGCGGAGCGGGAGTTTCAGGATCTCCTCGGGATCAAGGCCAGGGGGACCGTGGATCCCCGGCGGTTAGCCCTTCCGGACGACTGGCCGGCCGACCTCCATCCTTTAAGAAGGGATTTTGATTACCGGTTCCGGCCGCCGGCGGCCGCGGGCATGGCCCCCCCGCCGATCGAGCCCCCGGAGAACGCCACCGTGGTTCCGATCGGCCCGTTCTTCCCGGTCCTCGAGGAACCGGTCCTCTTCCGGGTTTTCGTGGAAGGCGAGACGGTGGTGGGCTGTGATTACCGGGGATTCTACAACCACCGCGGGATCGAGAAGATCGCGGATTCGGCCCTGACCTACAACCAGACCGTCTTCCTGGCCGAACGCATATGAGGGATATGAGGTTATATCCACAGTACGTGTTACTGTGAAGCCGTAGAAGAAGCCGCCGAAATCCAGGTCCCCCTCCGGGCCCGCTACATCCGCAGCATCCTGCTCGAAATCGAGCGGGTCCATTCCCACCTCCTCTGGCTGGGAATCGGGGGGCACGTCCTCGGGTTCGATACCATTTTGATGCAGACCTGGCGGATGCGCGAGCCGGTCATGTGGCTGGCCGAGCAGATCACCGGGAACCGGAAAACCTACGGGATGAACCTGGTCGGCGGGGTGCGCCGGGATATCACCGCCGAGCAGAAACCCAAGATTCTCGAAGTGGTTGCCGAGGTGGAGCGGGAATGGCTCCAGGTGATCGACGCGATCGGCGGGGACACCCCCCTGATGATGCGCCTAAAGGACGTGGGCGTGCTCAAGTATGAGGACGCCCTGGCTTATTGCGTGACCGGTCCGACCGCCCGGGGCTCCGGGGTGCCGATTGACGCCCGGATCGACCACCCGTATTCCGCCTACGAGCACCTGATCCCGGAAAGGAAGGTCCAGACCGGCTGCGACAACCTGGCCCGGACCCTGGTCCGCCTGACCGAAACCCTGGATTCCATCCGCCTGATCCGCCAGGGCCTCCGGGAAATGCCCGACGGTCCGATCATGGCCGACATCCCGAACGAGATCCCGGCCGGGAAGGAAGGGATCCGGGTGGTGGAAGCGCCGCGGGGCGAATCCATGCATTACGTCCTGACCGGCGAAGATAACCGGCCCTACCGCTGGAAGGTGCGGGCCCCGAGTTACATGAACCTGGCCTCCTCCCCGGCGATGTTGAAGGGGATGGAGCTGGCCGATGTGCCGATCGCGATCGCGAGCTTCGATCCCTGCTTCTCCTGCACCGAGCGGATCGAGGTGGTGGACGCCCGGAGCGGGAAGGCCCGGATTTATACCAACGAGGAACTGGTCAAGTTAAGCCGGAACAAGCGGCGTTAAAGGGTATAATGATTTATTTTTATCAAGTTACTTATATGGACTGCATCGGCTTGCCGATGCGTTGCATTAGCAAGCTAATGCACTCCATAAAAAGAACGAGACTAGACCATATTAAATAGTTAAATCAAAACTCATGATACCCTCTATTAATTAGGAACAAGGCATGGCCAAAACGATTTTACTCGCCCTGGTTAACCTGGCCCTGGTGATTCTGGCCGCCCCCCTGATGGAGGGCGTGATCCGTAAACTCAAGGCGGTTGTTCACTCCCGGAAGGGGCCCCCGCTGATCCAGCCGTATTTCGACCTTTTGAAACTCCTGGGCAAGGAAAATCTGCACGTGGCGGGCAACCCCACCTTTTCCCTGGCGCCCGTTCTCACCTTCGGCAGTATCTTGGCCGCGGCGCTCTTCACCCCCATGGGGGCGGGCGCGCCCCTGGGCTTCGCCGGCGACCTCATCGTCCTGATCTATTTCCTGGTCCTGGCTTCCCTCGGGATCATGCTGGGGGGAACCGCGACCGGGAGCCCCTACGGCTCGATCGGCACCGCCCGGGAGATGATGCTCGGGATCGTGGTGGAGATCATCGTCCTTTCCAGCCTGATCGTGGCGGTGATCCCGACCCAGTCCTTCAACCTCTCCCTGATTTCCAACTGGTACCATTCCACCGGGCCCAGCCTTTCCATGATCATCGCCGCCGTCCCGTTCTTCCTGATCCTCCAGATCCAGCTCGGTAAACTCCCGTTCGACATCCCCGAAGCCGACCAGGAACTCATGGGCGGGCCCTTCCTGGAAGCCTCCGGGCCCAAGCTCGCCCTTTACAAATGGGGCTTCTACGCCAAGCAGATTATCCTGGCCTCCCTGTTCCTGGAGGTCTTTATCCCCTGGCCGAAAACCGGGATCATCCCTGCGGATATCGCGATCAACTTCCTCAAGGTCCTCGTGGTGATCGTGGTGGTCGGGGTCATTGACGCGGTTAACCCCCGGATCCGGGTGGATCAGGCGGTCCGGTATTTCATCATGCTCTGGGCCATCCTGCTTTTTGCCGTGAGCTTCGCCCTGATCGGGGTTTAACGAGGTTGAACCAATGCTGAAGAGCAAACTGAAAGAAGCGGCGATCTGTTTCAAGGCGGGGCGGGTCACTGCTCCCTTCCCCCTGGGCCCGGAACCCAATCCCCCCGGGGACTGGTTCCGGGGCAAGATCAAGGTCGAGGTGGAAAAATGCATCGGCTGCGGGGGCTGCGCGAACGTCTGCCCGGCCCGGCTGATCGAGATCAACGACTCGGAAACCGCCCGGACGCTCGAGTATTTCCTCAAGCGCTGCACCTATTGCGGGCGCTGTGCCGAGGTCTGCCCGGAGAGCGCGATCAAGATGTCCACCGAGTACCAGACCGCCACCAACGACAACAACGACCTTTACATCCGCACCGAACTTTACATGGGCACCTGCGGACGCTGCGGGCGCTGTTTCAAGCCCAAGAGCGCCCTGGACAAAATGATGGTAACCGGTTTCCGGTCCAAGGACGAGGCCGGTCAATCGGGAAAATAACGCGGGAATAAACATGCAGGAATTCGCCAAAATCATCTCCACCATCAGCCTCTCGATGATCATCACCTCGTACCTGATCATCGAGCTCCGGAATCTGCGGTATTCCGCCTACATGTACATGATCCAGGCTGTCCTGATGTGTACCCTTTTCGCCATCTTCGCCATCGAAAACCACGGCCTTTATTACTGGGCCATGACCGCGTTCGTCACCAAGGTGGTGATCATTCCCTGGCTCTTGCTCCGTTACATTAAAAAGACCACGGACCGGGAGTTCCAGCCCCTGATCGGATACCTGGGCTCGATTTTCCTGATCAGCGCGGTGGTGGTAATCCTTTACCGGGTCACCCATTCCTACATCGGGTTCGTGGCCCCCAGCCAGTTCGCCACCGCGGAGCCCTTCCGGACCAACCTGGCGGTCAGCCTCTCGATTTTCTTCATGGGACTTTACTGCATCCTGGTCCGCCGCGATGCGATCAAGACCGTGCACGGCCTCTTGATTCTGGAGAACGGGGTGCATCTCTCCCTGGTCACCCTGGCTCCGGCCTTGAGAGAAACCGCCCTGATCGGGATCGTGACCGATGTCGTGATCGCGGTCTGGATCCTGCTCTACGTGATTTACGGGATCTACCAGAAATTCGGCTCCACCGACACCCTCCAGCTCCGGGGCTTGCGGTGGTAAGGGAATAGGAAACAATGAATAACGAGATCCTTTATCTTTCCCTGGTTCCGGCGATCGCGGGGATTTTAATATTTATCCTGGGCCGGAAATCCCGGGCTTTGAGCGAAACCCTGGCCCTGCTCGGCACCGTGATCACTTTTCTGATCGCGGTCAAAATATTCGGCCAGACCGCGGTGCAGGGCGGGGTGTTGACCTTCTGGAACGAGGAGCTCCGGATGGACGCCCTCTCCGGCCTGATCGCCGGGCTGGTGGCCCTGCTCGGCCTGATTGCCTCCGTCTATTCCGTTCCCTACATGCGGCGGGAAGTGGAGATGGGGGTGGTTCCGGCGGAGCGGATGGGGGTCTACTACGGCTGGTTCATGATCTTCCTTGCCACCATGCTCTGCGCCACCACCGTCAACAATATCATCCTGCTCTGGGTCATTATCGAGGGAACCACGCTGGCCTCGATTATCCTGGTGGGTTTCTACTGGAACCGGGACGCGATCGAAGCCGCTTATAAATACGCCATTCTTCTGACCGTCGGGATCACCTTCGCCCTCTTCGGCTGCGTCCTGCTTTATTCCGGGGCCTCGCAGCAGATCGCGGGGGGGATCGACCCCCTGAAACTGACCGAGATCGCCAAGGTGGCGGGCAAGATCCCGAAGAGCATCGTGCTCCTCTCCGTGGTCATGCTCCTGGTGGGCTTCGGCACCAAGGCCGGCATGGTGCCCTTCCATACCTGGCTGCCGGACGCCCATGCCGAGGCCCCCACGCCGATCAGCGCCATGCTTTCCGGCGTGATGATCAAGGTCGGCGTCTACGCCCTGATCCGCACGGTTCTGATTTTCTACCCCTTCTATTCCATCGTCAGCACCTTGGTGCTGATCTTCGGGATGATCACGATGGTGGTGGGGGTGATTATGATGATGATGCAGGAAGACCTGAAGCGCTTCCTGGCCTTCTGCTCGGTCACCAGCATGGGTTACATCCTGATGGGCCTGGGGCTGGCCAATTACCTGGGGATTTACGGAGCGATATTCCACCTCCTCAACCATTCCCTGATGAAGGCCCTGGCCTTTCTCAGCGTCGGCGCGGTAATTTATTCCACCCATCACCGCCGGGTGCCCGAGCTCGGGGGCCTGGGAAAATACATGCCCTTCACCGCGGTGGCTTTCTACGTCGCCGCCCTGTCCCTGGGCGGGATACCGTTTTTCAACGGTTTCATCAGCGAGTTTACCCTGTTCATCGCGGGGGTGAAGGCCGGGTTTCCCTGGGCCACCGTGATCGCGGTAGCGGTGGCGATCCTCAACGTGGCCATCTTCTTCCACCTGACCTACCAGGTTTTCATGGGGGAGGCGCCGGAGAACCTGAAGGCGGCCGGGATTAAAGAGGTCCCGGTGATGATGTGGGGCGGAATGTTGATCCTGGCGTTCCTGTGCCTCCTGATCGGGGTCTATCCCCAGATCGTTTCCCCCATCCTGAACGAGGCGACCAAGGCGGTCTTCGCTACGATTGCGATGCCCTAAGTGAAAGAAAAATCCCAATGACAAATACTACCAATCCCCAAACAAATCCCAATTTTCAAATCCCAAATCACATCCGGTGAAATTCCAATGACCAATAGATACCATCGAATTCCAAATGAATCCCAATTCTCAAATTCCAAAGTTTTTTCTTCGTTGGCAATTGGGATTTGGGATTTACTTGGTAGTATTGGGATTTTGGATTTGGGATTTAATTACCGAGCTTGGCTGATTTTTCAGCCGGGAGGTAATGATTAATGCTGAAGAAACTTTGCGCTAAAGCCTTTCCGAAATCCCTCTGGGTTTTTCATTGCAATACCGGGGCCTGCAACGGCTGCGATATCGAGGTAATCAACGTGCTCACGCCCTACTACGACGCCGAGCGCTTCGGGATCAAGCTGGTGGGCTCGCCCCGGCACGCCGATGTCCTTTTGGTCTCGGGCCCGGTGACCCGGCAGGTGGTCCCCGCCCTGAAGAGACTTTACGAAGCGGTCCCGGACCCCAAACTGGTGATCGCGATCGGTAGCTGCTCCACCGGCGGCGGCATCTGGTTCAATTCCTATGCCACCATGGGCGGATTGGATAAGATCCTCCCGGTCAACTTTTTCGTCCCGGGATGTCCGCCCCGGCCGGAAGCCATCCTTTACGGGGTGGCGGTGGCCTTGGGCCTGGCCCCGAAGAAAATCGCGCCGGAGATACTTTCCCAGGTTCATCCCGACCAGTTCCTGCAAAATATTGAAAAATCCTGAGCCCGGAGAAAAGCCGATGGTAAAACTCAGCGGAGATAATTCTCTCCGGATAATCGCCGGGGTATTTTTTGCCCTGGTGATTCTGGCCGCCGCCTGCCAGCCCTGTCCCTCCCGCAAACCGGAGGCCAAGATCCTGATTTCCACCGCCCCTTACACCATCCCGATGATGGAGGCGCGCTTCATCTTCCTGGTGGACTACCTGACCAAGGAAACCGGCTGGAAGTTTGAAATGCTTGCCGGTCCTTCCTCGGCGGATGCCTTTGCGAAGATGGTCAAGGCGGAAAAGGTGGCTTTTTCGTTCCAGAATCCCTACCTCTACGCCCTCCTGGCCGAGAAGGAAAAAGCGGTCCCGATCCTGAAAACGGTTTCCTTAGACGGGCGGACCGACTTCCGCGGTTTGGTGGTGGCCCCCGAGAACAGTCCGATCCAGACGGTGGCGGACCTGCGGGGCAAGACTATTCTAGCCACTTCGCGCTATAACGTGGGGGGGTTCATCGCCCAGTGGGTCATGCTCAAGGGGCAAGGGCTGGATCCGGAAAAAGAGCTGGGCTACAAATTCGGGGATGCCCAGGAAAAAATCCTGGAGAAGGTGGCGGACGGCGCTACCGAAATCGGTTTTATCCGTGAGGATGTCCTGGAAGCGATGAAAAACGCGCGGGGGCAGATGCCCAAGGTGAAAATCCTCGCGGCCACCCCTTATTATCCCAACCATAACATCGTCGCTTATCCCGGCACCGATCCGGAGCTGATTCTGAAGGTAAAGGATGCCCTGCAGAAGCTCAATTCCCAGAATCCGGACCAGGCCTTCATTCTCCAGCGCCTGCGCATCTCCGGGTTTGCCCCGACTTCCGCCTCGGATTACGCCGACTTTACCAACCTGCTCATCCTGAACGGATTTCTCACCCCCCCACCCGCTTCCGCCCCGGTCACGCAGACCGTCGTCGTCAAGTAAGCTGGTTATCCTTCCAAAATTTCCCCCATTTCTTTAACTTGTAATTCTCCGTGGTCTGGCCACGGGGTCACCTTGTTGCTGTCATTCCCGCGGAAGCGGGAATCCAGTTTCTTCTTCATCCCCCTTTATAAAAAGGGGGATGAAGGGGGATTTTCAACTTTTTTTCATATTATCTCTAAAAATTGACGATGGATTCCAAAAGCCATAAACTATCAGTCTAAGCATAAAAAAAGATGGAGGAAAAATGTCCATAATCCAGAAACGGGTCAAGCTCGTTGGATCAAAAGGCACCCGGGAGGTGGATGCCCTCTTTGACCGCGGGGCGATATATTCTTGTATTCGACCAGATGTCGCCCGCGAGATAGATATTTCAGTTCCCCTGCCGGAGCCAATGGTATTCGGAAGCGTGAAAAATGGAGATTTCTTAACTGCAAATGAGGCCGTGCGACTGAACTTTTTCCTGAAAGATTGCCGATTCTCGGACGAATTCATGCTCATCCCGGATCTTTCCGAGGAGCTGATCATCGGGGCTAAAACCCTCCAGGCCTGGAAAATGAAACTCGATTTCGAAGCCGACGATGTGATCATCGATCCCCGGGTTACCAAGCTCAGATTGATGTGGAGCCCCACGGCTGAAAGCCGTGGCACCTCCACAAAGCTTACGGTGGGCGGAACCCGCCGAAGCTAACCCTCCTTCGCTAAAGCTACGGAGGGTTAGCCGCCCAAGAGCATTCATCCACGGGTAAAACCCGTGGCTCTCTGCGGAGGCGGGTAGACGGGAGCGAAGTTAATTTGTCAATTGTCCCCCAAATTTTAGCCACCGGAAAGTTAAGAAATAAATAATCAATAGGTTAAAAACATATTATCGTTTATGGTTTTCCCCCATTTGACATTATACAACAGGTAGATATAATTAAGTTAACAATCGCAACTGATTGTGATTGTTTATGCCTAGTGAGACGAAAGCTATGTTTGGAAAAAATCAGTATGTAGTGAAACGGGATGATGGTCGGGCGGTTTGCAGAGAGGGAAACAACCAGGACCCCTCACATCACCCAACCCAAAAAGATGCCTATGACGCCGCCAGAGAAATTGCCATAACCCAGAAGTGTGAGGTGATAATTCCTGGTCGTGATAGCAAAATCCGAGATAATAATAGCTTTGAAAATGTCCCTTGTTCTCCCAGAGATAAAATATACTTTTTTTTATGGACAAAATAAAGAAATTAATCAAATTAAAGCCCCTAACCATTGGGGTTACGGGGGGGATATTAATCGTTGAATCACTCTCTCCGTCTTGTAAGATCGAGGATGATGGGAAGTCCAAGTGCGAGCCATATCATAAGACACAACATTACGAAGAGAAGATCATACATCCAAGTGGAAATAATTTATATTTTGGTACAGTTGCCTCAACAACTTCTGCATTAGTCCCCTCCATTATAAGCAAGTTTAATCTCTAACAAGCTTCTCTTTGACTTGACCTTAAAAATATTTCGATAATTTGGCAGGATGGCAGGAACTTTGAAGATTTTATGCAATCGGATGGCGGGCTAGCCGATTGTTCTATAGAGGAATTCCCTTCCCGAAATTTATCCACCGGGGGGGTAGCAAAATAAATACGGAATTATTACTTTAGCAAATCAAGAGGGTAATCACCCATGATAATTTAAAACCTTTGATATACTTATTATTTCAGAAAGATAAGGATTAAACACTTATGAGTAAGACATTAGAACAAGGCAAAGGTGAAGTTGCAAAGCTGTGTCAGTACTTCGCCACTAACCGGCAGTCCTTCCACGCCCCTGGAGTCAAGGAAGCCCACATTCGCCAATCGCTCATAGATCCTTTTTTCGAGGCCCTTGGTTGGGACGTGCGCAACGACTCCATGGCCGCACCCCAATATCGCGAAGTCATTCCCGAAGACAGTCTGGATGTGGAAGGCCAACAGAAGGCACCCGACTACACCTTCCGTGTCGGCACATTGAAGAAGTTCTACGTCGAAGCAAAGAAGTGCGGCGTAAATATCAGCGCCGATCCCGCACCGGCCTTTCAACTTCGCAGTTACGGCTTCAGCTCCAAACTTGCCCTGTCCATCCTGACCGACTTCGAGGAACTGGGCGTGTAAGATTGCGCCTCTCGCCCGCGACCCGCCGATAAGGCCAGCCATGCCCGTATCCAGTATTTGTGCTTCACCGAGTATCCTGACCGTTGGCAGGAGATTTGGGACGTGTTCTCGCGCGAGGCCGTCTGGTCTGGGACGTTCGACCAGTATGCTGCCTCCAAACGTAAGCGAGGCACCTCCTAGGTTGACAGCGAGTTTCTGAAGGATATCGAAGGCTGGCGCGATGTATTGGCACGAAACCTCGCCCTGCGCAACAGCGATTTGTCGGTAGACGATCTCAACACCGCCGTTCAACGGATCATTGACCGGATCGTCTTTCTGCGGATGGCTGAGGATCGCGGACTGGAGTCTTACGGGCAAATACTCAAACTCTGCGAGCAGCCGAACATCTACGACCGTTTTATGAACGGATTGTGCCGTAAGGCCGATCAGAAATACAATTCCGGCCTGTTCCATTTCCAGAAAGAACCTGGCGTCTCTGATGCGCCGGACACGCTTACACCGCATCTAGCCGTGGACGATAATGCCATCAAGCCCATTCTCCAAAGTCTCTACTTCGAGCATGGCAGTCCGTACAACTTCGGCGTCCTGCCTGTGGAAATCCTCGGCACGGTGTACGAACGCTTCCTCGGCAAAGTCATCCGTCTGACCGCCGGACATCAAGCCAAAGTCGAGGAAAAACCCGAAGTACGCAAGGCTGGCGGCGTGTACTACACCCCCGCCTATATCGTGAACTACATCGTCCACAACACCATCGGCAAACAGATTGAAGGCAAAAGCCCCGCCGATCTCGCTGGCGGCAAAACCACGCCCCCCTTCCGCGTGCTCGACATGGCATGCGGCAGCGGCTCCTTCCTCCTCGGCGCCTATCAGTTCCTGCTCGATCATTGCCTGAAATGGCATCAAGCCAACCCCTCCCCCAAACACGCCAAAGCAGTTTATCAGAACGCCAAAGGTGAAACCCGTCTCACCATCGCCGAACGCAAACGCATCCTCACCACCCACATCTACGGCGTTGATATTGACCGGCAGGCCGTCGAAACCACCAAACTCTCTTTGCTGCTGAAAGCCCTCGAAGGTGAAAACGATTCTTCTCTTTCCCAACAACTGTCTCTCTTCCACGAACGCGCTC
>JAPLJI010000092.1 GCA_026388655.1 Pseudomonadota bacterium | reverse complement strand
CTGGCGCTTTCGGGGGAGATCTCGGTCAGCGGTCTGACCGCGGAAGCCCTGGGCCAGGCAATCCTGACCGCGGGGATGAAGAGCTTTGTGGGGGCGGGGGGAGCGCCGGGTAAACCGGAACCGGTCACCGCGGAGGAAATTCAGGAGCAGCTGAAAGGAACGGACATCCAGATGCCGGCCTGGCTCGCCAATCTGGGAGATCTGCTGAAAGCCGCTTTCCCGGGCGGGACCCAGGGCTTTACCCTGGTGGTGACCGAGGTCCCGGACAGCCAGGATTCCCCGGGACAGGGGAATTCGGAATCCTGGCGGGCTCTGGTAAATATGGAAGTCGAGAAACGAAAGACCGGGGATGTGGTGGTTCATTACTAGGAATAACAAGTTTCGGGTTTCTGGTTTCTAGTCTCTGGTTTTTATTGGAATTTATTTGGTGATTGGAACTTGGTTATTGGTAATTGAGTTTTTCATCAAGAAAAACTCGTAACCGAGGGGACACATGAAAAGAATCAGGTGGGGAATACCGTTGATTGTCGCGCTCTGGGTGGGGGCTTGCGGCTTACCCGAATCTCCAACCGGGGGAGCGGGGGGAGTTACTTTCGACCTGATCTGGCAGGAGGAGGGGCAGAATTCGTTGATTTTGGACTCCCAGCTTTTTGCTTTCAGCCCCAATAGTTTTCATCCCCAGTCTTTGCCCGCGGCGGTGGTAGGGTTGCGGGCGACCATTACGGGATCGGACATGGATCAGGTGACACAGACGTTTTCCGGCCTGTATCCCGAAGGCGGGACGATTGTAATCAGAGGGGTTCCCGCCGGCGATAATCGGACCCTGGTTCTGGATGGGTTGAATGCCGGAGGCGCCATCGTTTATCAGGGAACTATCAATGGTTTCACGGTGGTGGCCGAACAGGCCAATGACATCGGCCAGATTGTGATGAGACCTTACGGGGAGGGAATCGTCGCGGCCCCTTCGAACCTTCAGGTCCAAGCGGTTTCGAGCAGCCAGCTCGCGCTTTCCTGGGTGGATAACGCCAATAATGAAACGGGATTTTATCTCGAAAGGAAGACCTCGGTCGGTTCCGCCTACTCTCAGGTCGGGAGTGTCGGAAGGGATGTGACCGCCTACCAGGATGAAAGCCTTTCCTGCGGGATGCTTTATTTTTACCGGGTTTTCGCTTACGGAGCGGTCGAGAATTCGGGTTATTCCAACGAGGTTTCCATTTTCCTTCCCTGCGTGGATACGGTGATCACCTTGGCGCCGCCCAGCGCCACCCAGTCCCCGGCCCCGCTCTTCGGTTTCTCCTGCACCTTCGCGAGCTGCAGTTTCGAGTGCGACCTGGACGGCGGCGGGTATGCGATCTGCGACTCGCCCCATGGTTATACCGGGATCGCCGACGGCCAACATGTTTTTTCCGTGCGAGCGGTAGACATCTCCGGCCGCGTGGATTCGAGCCCGGCGACTTACTCCTGGAAGGTTGACCGGGTTCCTCCGGAGACGAGCATCACCCAATCTCCCTCGAGTCCCAGCAATTCCACGGTGGCTTTTGGGTTTGACTGCGACGAGGGGAACTGTTCGTACGAATGCAATATAGATTCGGGGAATTTCTCCGCCTGTACTTTGCCGGCGGTTTATCGATTCGAGAACGGGGTGCATGCCTTCTCGGTCCGGGCGACTGATCAGGCCGGCAACGTAGACCCCACCCCCGCCGATTACTCCTGGCTGGTGATCGGAAGGCCTAATGGGCCCCCGGGCGAGGAAGTCCCACCCGAGCCGATCGGGTTCTGGCAGAAGACCAGGAGCAAGACCGTGCCTTCCGGAAGGTATTATCACACCGCCGTCTGGACCGGGACGGAAATGATCGTCTGGGGCGGGTATGACGGAAGTTATATGCTTGATACCGGAGGCAGGTATGATTCCTCCACCGATGCCTGGACGCCCACCGGTATTGATCTAAATACGCCTTGGGGCCGGGAGTACCACACCGCGGTTTGGGATAGTACCGACGGGGTGATGATCGTCTGGGGTGGATACAATGGCTCTAGTTATTTTGATGACGGCGGTCGATATAATCCGGCCACTGATTCCTGGATACCCACGAAAAACGCTTCGACAATTCCGTATGGGAGACAAGATACCTCTGCAGTCTGGACGGGATCAGAGATGATTATCTGGGGCGGATATAACGGTTCGTATCTTAACGATGGCGGACGTTATGATCCGGCTACCGACACCTGGACGGCTACTGTCATTGACGGAAATACACCCTCGGGAAGACAGTACCAAACCGCGGTCTGGACGGGATCAGAGATGATTGTCTGGGGCGGATATAACGGTTCGTATCTTAACGATGGCGGACGTTATGATCCGGCTGCCGATACCTGGACGGCCACTGCCATTGACGGAAATACGCCTTCGCCCCGCGATTACCACACCGCGGTCTGGGATAGGAACGACGGGGTAATGATTGTCTGGGGCGGAACTTATTACGATGGCATGTATTATTATTATTATAATGGGGGGGGTCGCTACGATCCTTCCGGGGATTCCTGGGCGACCGTAAGCACCGACGGGCCTTTGGGAAGATCGAATCACACCGCGATCTGGACCGGGACGGAAATGATAGTCTGGGGAGGATATAGTACGGATATGATGGGGTTAAACCCAAATTATTACAACGACGGGGGACGGTATACCCCCTTTACCGATGCTTGGACGGCTACCCTTGCTGATGGGAGTCAGCCTTCGATCCGATCCTATCAAACCGCGGTCTGGGACAGCACCAACGGATGGATGATCGTCTGGGGCGGGTGGGACGGTTCCACTTATTTAAATGACGGAGGCCGGTATGATCCTTCTGGAGATTTGTGGACGCCTACTGCCATAGACGTGAATACGCCTTCGCCCCGCGAGTACCACACCGCGGTCTGGACGGGGGCGGATATGATTGTCTGGGGCGGAAACGATGGCTCTTACACGAATACCGGCGGCCGCTACAATCCTTCCAGCGATACGTGGATAGCCGCCACCGCTATTGATGGCTATACCCCTTCGGGGAGGGAGTATCATAACGCGGTCTGGACGGGGACGGAAATGCTGGTCTGGGGAGGATACGACGGCACTTACGCGAATACCGGGAGCGGGTATGATCCCTCTCAGGATTCCTGGCGGACCATCGCATTTGTGCCGTTGGCCCGGGAATACCATTCCGCGGTCTGGACGGGGACGGAGATGATTGTCTGGGGCGGGATCGATCAATCTTATTCTTATTTGGATACCGGAGGCAGGTATAATCCGGCCAACGATTCCTGGACGCCCACCGGCACGGGTGCGAACGTGCCTTCGAGCCGTGCTTACCACACCGCGGTCTGGACAGGGACGGAGATGATCGTTTGGGGCGGATATAATTTCAATGGAGAATCTACCTACTATTTCAATGACGGCGGCCGATATGACTGGCGATAGTTATCTCAACACCGGCGGCGTATATGAACCATACAGCAATTACTGGGTGGGTACCGCGCTGACCGACGCTCCGGCGGGGAGGAAATATCATACCGCGGTCTGGACCGGAGACCAGATGATCGTCTGGGGCGGGACTTATCATAGCGGCATCGGAGAATTAAAGGACGGGGGCCGGTACAATCCTTCGGGAAATTCCTGGACACAGACTACGGACACGAATGCACCTTCGGCCCGGGAGTCCCATACCGCGGTCTGGACGGGATCGGAGATGATCGTCTGGGGCGGGTCTGATGGTTTCGATTATCTGGATACCGGAGGCCGGTATGATCCCAATCCCGCCGGCGATTCCTGGAAGGCCACCGACTCCGGATTGAATATTCCTTCCGCGCGGGATTTCCATACCGCGGTCTGGACGGGATCGGAGATGATCGTCTGGGGCGGGTATGACGGAAGCCAGTTTGTTAAAACCGGAGGCCGATACGATCCCGCCACCGATTCCTGGATGCCCACCGGTATTGATGAGAATACGCCTTCGGGCCGGGAGTACCATACCGCGGTTTGGGATAATACCGACGGCGTGATGATTGTCTGGGGCGGGGTGGACGAATATGGCAATTATCTTAATGACGGGGGCCGCTACAGTCCGGGCACCTATGCCTGGCTCCCCCTTTCTGGCGATGGAGCTCCGATCGGGAGGGCTTATCACACCGCGGTCTGGACGGGGACGGAGATGGTTGTCTGGGGCGGAATTGACCAGGATTCTAACTATATGAATGACGGAGGCCAATACGATCCTTTCCTCGAATCCTGGATGCCGATTGCCACCACCGACGCCCCGGCGGGGAGGACAAATCACACCGCGGTCTGGACGGGATCGGAGATGATTGTCTGGGGCGGAACGGATCAGACTTACTACCCCGTGAATGACGGGGGTCGATACGATCCTTTCCTCCATTCCTGGTTGCCGATTTCCACGAAAAACGCGCCGACGGGGAGGCAAAATCACACCGCGGTCTGGACCGGCTACATGATGATCGTCTGGGGCGGAGATGATGGCTATTATAATTACTTGAATGACGGAGGGCAGTACGATCCCTTAACCGACCGCTGGACGGAGGTCAGCACCAAGTTTGCTCCTTCCGGGAGGAGTTATCATACCGCGGTCTGGTCTCTCGGGGTGATGATTGTCTGGGGAGGGTTGGCGATAGTTATCTCAACACCGGCGGCGTATATGAACCATACAGCAATTACTGGGTGGGTACCGCGCTGACCGACGCTCCGGCGGGGAGGAAATATCATACCGCGGTCTGGACCGGAGACCAGATGATCGTCTGGGGCGGATTGACTTCTGGCGGAGAATCAGGGATCCGGCTGGATACCGGAGGACGGTTCAGCTTTCAGAACAAAACCGGCGGCGGAACCGGCGGCGGAATCGGCTGCGAAAAAGGCTGTGTAACGCCGTAAGCTGAATAAGGGATCCGACCGATATCTAATCTGAAACCGGATGTTTTTCTACGGCCCCGCTTACATGCGGGGCCGTTTTTTCTTAATGATCGTCATTCCGGGCTTGACCCGGAATCCAGGGGTTGGGGTTAACCGGGGAGAGGTGGTCGGGATTATTCCGGCCCGGCCGGATTTGATTTTTTCGCGCGATATTGGATCAGCCGGTTCTTGATCCCGGAAAGCAGGGTGGAAGGATAAAGCTGGCCGGAAAATTCATCCCAAACCCGCCCGGTGGCCAGGAGCAGGGTGCGGCGGTCGCTTTCCTCCAGCCGGGCTTTTTTCATTCCCCGGGCGAAGAATCCCCGAAAACACTCGGCTTCGAATTCGCGGATGGACCGGAGCCAGGCAGCCTCCGATTCCCGGAAAATTCTGAAAATAATTTCCGAAACCTGCTCGGGCGATTCCAGCTTTTGTTGCTTGATCCAGGAAATCAATTCCCGGCCGACCTTACGCAATTTTTCATCCCGGATGCCCTTCCGTTCCAGATACGATTCGGCGGCCACGCTGTTTTGAAAGGCGGAAAAGCTTCTCTGAATCCCGCTGAATTCCGCCGGTTTCGCCCTCAGATCGGAAGTGATGAAATCAAGCTTGCGCTTACTGATAAATCCGGTGGAGGGGCCGTAAAAAAGGGGCTCCTCCAGGACGTATTTCATGTAAGGGTACATCTGGGTCGCCAGCAACCAGGAGGCCGGTCCGGCCCCGGCGTTGGTCATGCTTTTGGAGATGGAGGGGGCCAATTCCGGGATGGTGATCGAGATGGGGTTGATTCCCAGGTAGTTGAAGGTTCTTTCCTGGATCTCCCCGAACCAGGAAAATACCTTCTGGGTCCGCATTTTTTCGAAAGTGGAAGGGTTGTCCTTGCTGAAGAAATATAGAAATCCGGTATCGATGATGAAAAGCAGCTTGAAACCCTGTTCCTCAAATCGGGTTTCAATGTATTTCCTGAGTTTTTGCGTGACGAAATCAATCTCGTCGTAAGACTGGAAGAGCAGGGGCAGGGTCAGTACCGAGAGATCCGGCACGACCTTCACCGTTCCCTGGTTGGTGCAACTGCAGGCGTCCAGTTTCCCCTCCTTGATTTTTTCCAGGATTTCCTGGTCGTCGCCCATGATTCCGCCGTAATAAACCACGAGCTTGAGCTTGTTCCCGAACATGCTGTTGACCAGCGGGATGAGAATCTTGTTGGGGATTTCCGTCCAGGCGCTGTCGGCCGGAGACATGGTTCCGAACTTGATCTGGTAGGGTGGTTTTTCGGAATTTACCTCGGCCGGGAGCCGGGAGGGAAAAATCAAGATCAGGGAAAAAACCAGGCCCAAGATAAATATCGATCCGGACCGGCGGGAAAATTTCCAGGATTTTTTTTCTCGAATATTATGAAACCGTTGCCAAACCCTCGATATGTCATCCTGAGCGCCAGCGAAGGATCTGGTTTTCCGTATTTCTCTGACGGAAGAGAGATTCTTCGCCCTGCTACTGAAGGGACTCAGAATGACAAAAAAAGTGTTTCGCAACGATCTCATTATTAACCTTGGAGAGAACTCATGCCCCTATGGGTTATATTCCAGTAACAATTGTATAACCCAAGTCCGAATCGAATTCAACCAGGAATTCTGAGGCGGGCGACTAGAGGGGAGAGGGGCGAAAAAAAACGGATCGGAGGTTTATTTTCTCAGGCCGGCAGCCTCGGTCGCCCGCTCCCGGGTCCGATCGAAGCGTTTCCGGTTCAGGGCGTTCAAGATCCTTTTCCGCATCCGGAGGGATTTCGGGGTCACCTCGAGCAGCTCATCGTCATTCATGTATTCAAGCATCTGCTCCAGGCTCATCAGGCGGGGCGGGGCGATGGTCAGGGCTTCGTCGGAAGCCTTGGACCGGACGTTGGAGGCCCGCTTGGCCTTGCAGACGTTGACCGGGAGGTCCGTGTCCCGGGTGTGCTCACCCACGATCATGCCCGGGTAAACCTCCTCCCCGGCGGGAATAAAAAATTCCCCGCGGTCGGAAAGGTGAAACAGGGCATAGGCGGAGGTGGGGCCGAGGTTGCCGGAGATCAGGACCCCGCGAAGACGACCGATGTCTCCGCCTTTGAAGGCATGGTAACCGGCGGTCATATGGTACATCAGGCCTTCACCCCGGGTGATGGTCAGGAATTCGTTTCTAAACCCAACCAAACAGCGAGAGGGAATCAGGAAGGAGAGCCGGGTCCGGCCGTCGGGACCGGTGTGCATGGAAACCAGCTCGGCTTTTCGGGAGCCGAGTTTTTCCAGGCAATCTCCCGCGTTTTCCTTGATCACGTCCAGGGTCAGGTCCTCGTAGGGCTCGAGGATTTTTTCTCCCTCCCGGCGGAGAATGGGCTCGGGCTTGCTGACCTGGAATTCATAGCCCTCCCGCCGCAGGGTTTCGATCAGGATCGCGAGGTGCATCTCCCCCCGGCCGGAGACCTTCAGGGCCTCGGTGGTTTCGGTGTCTTCGACCCGGAGGCTCAGGTTGGTCAGGGCCTCCCGGTAAAGCCGGTCGCGCAGGTGGCGGGAGGTGACGTACTGACCCTCGCGGCCGGCGAAGGGACTGTCGTTTACGGAAAAGAACATGCTGATGGTCGGCTCGTCCACCGACAGGCCGGGCAGGGCTTCGGGTGCATCCGGGTCGGCCACCGTGTCCCCGATCCGGATATCCTCCAGTCCGGCCAGGACGACGATGTCTCCGGCCCGCGCTTCCGGGATTTCCTCGCGTTTCAGGCCCTGGTAGGCGAACAGGGCCGTGATTTTGAAGGGCGAGAGGCTCCGGTCCTGGTGCCGGACGGCGACCACGCTTTGGGATTTGGAGATCTTTCCCCGGCTGATCCGGCCGATGGCCATCCGGCCGAGGTAATCGGAATGCTCGGTATTGGTGACCAGAAGTTGCAGGGGGCTTTCGGGTTCCACCCGGGGGCCGGTGAGGTAATCGAGGATAATTTCGAAGAGGAAGCGGAGATCCAGGCTTTGATCCCCCAGCTCCCGGCGGGCGTAACCGAAGCGGGAGCTGGCGTAGACCACGGGGAAATCCAGCTGCTCGTCATCCGCGCCCAGTGAGACGAACAGATCGAAAATCTTGTTCAGGGTAACATGGGGCTCGGCGTCGGGGCGATCGATTTTGTTAATGATCACTACCGCCTTTAAACCCCGCTCCAGGGCTTTCCGGAGGACAAACTTGGTCTGGGGGAGGGGGCCCTCGGCGGCGTCCACGAGCAGGAGCACCCCGTCCACCATCTGCAGGATCCTCTCCACCTCGCCCCCGAAATCGGCATGACCGGGGGTGTCGATGATGTTGATCTTTACCCCCGCGTAACTGACGGAAGCGTGCTTGGAAAAGATAGTGATGCCGCGTTCGCGCTCGAGGGGGTTCGAGTCCATCACCCTTTCCTCCACGACCTCGTTGAAACGGAAAACCCCGGTCTGCCGGAGCATGGCATCAATCAGGGTGGTCTTGCCATGATCGACATGGGCGACGATGGCGATGTTGCGAATGTCTTCCCGAATCGGCAAATTATTTTCCTTTTTTAACCGCCTTCGCAGAAGGCCACAGGTTTACCCGTAGATGAATGCTCTTTAGGCGGGTAACCCTCCATAGCTTTAGCGAAGGAGGGTAAGCTTCGGCGGGTTCCGCCCGACGTAAGCTTGGTGGAGGTGCCACGGCTTTAGCCGTGGGGCTCCACTACTTCAAAAAAGTAGATTAATGGACATCAATCCAAACGGCAATGTTTCGGCGGTGGATAACGCTAGATTAACGGGAGGGAAAAATGATCGAAAAGGCGAACAGCAGGATTTTCAGGGCGCGGCGGGGACGAGGGATTATGTTTCTCAAGTTGTTTCTTTCCCAAAAAATTCTTCCCGGCGCTTTTTAATCACCTGGACGGTTTCCTTGATCAGTTCGCAAACCGGGCCGTCGGGGCACGATTCGCAATCCACCGGGTTGTCGCACTCGTAAATATCCTTCCCGACCTTCTGAAATCTTTCCTTCAGGATTTCCCGGCGGGCCCGGTAAATGCATTCCGAGAAATTGACGATTTTCCCCACGGTCTGGGGATCAGAGGTGATAAACAACGCTTCGCAGGCCTCGACCTCCGGGACCTGGTCATAGATAGATTGAAAGATAGCCTGTCCGAGCACCCGGAAGTTTAATCCGCTATCAATAGATCCTTTACGCAAGCGGAGCCAGATCCTACCCTGGGCCGCACGGTACATGCAGCCGTTGGCCTGGTAGGCCTGAGAAATCAGGGAGGAAATCGCTGCTTCGTGTTTCTCGGTCAATTGACTGCCGGCCACCAGAATAACCTGGGCGAAAGGATAGGTTCCATGGGGAAGCTGGCTCAAATCGCCGCCCAGGACAATGACCTGGTTTTTGTTAACCAGGGTGGTGTCGTCGGTCGAAAGGAGAAGTTGAATCGAGGGCAGGGTAGGAGGGCCGAGCTCGAGCCAGATCTCGCTTTGCGGGACGAACCCGACCGGGGGGCCCGAGCGGGACGTCAATTTTGTCCGGGGGTCGGGGGGTGGACCCGGGAGAGGAGCCTGGGGCTCGATCTGGATTTTTTGGAACTCGGTTTCGGATCCGAGTTCGCTCAATAATTTCAAAAAGGAGAGAATCTGGGAATCTAGATTGCCCATATTTTTATTTACGATTGACGAGTGACGATTGACGATTGAAAAATAGGATTCAAGGTTCAGATTTCAAATGAGTAATTAACCCTTAATCTAATTAAATTCTTCTCTCGCTTCTTGACTCTACAAATCGGAAATCTAAAAATCGTCAATATTATTTGACTTTCATTCGACATTCGTCAATCGTAAATCGTCAATTTTTATAGATCCAGGTCATAATAAGCCCGGCAGACATCGAAGCGGCCGAGCTGGGCGCCGCCCTCCCAGAGCTGGATGATCTTGCAGTCGCGCCAGTATTTCTCCACGTCGTAGTCGCGGGTATAACCATAGGAACCCATGAGCTCCATGGCCCGGTTGGTGACCATCACCGCCATGTCCGCGGCGTAGACCTTGGCGATCGAGGCCCGGGAAAGCTGTTCGGCGGAATGCCGGGCCCCGTATTCCTCCGGCCGGTCGAACTTGTAGGCGGCCTGGACGTAAAAGGAACGGGCGGTTTCAATCCCGATGATCATGTCGGCCAGCATCCCGGCGGCGATGGAGTGCTGGCGGATCGGCTTGGGGGTGACGCCCACCACCCGGTCGGAGGTGAAATCCATCACCCGCTCGAAGGCCCCCTGGGCGTTCCCGACCGACATCGCCGCGCTTCCGATCCGGCCCAGGGCGAGATTGACATGAAAAAGCTCGGCGTCCCGTCCCGTCCCGGCCGCCCGGTATTCCAGGGGAACCCGGACATTTTCCATGTAGGTGGTGGTATTGCGGTCGCTCTGCATCCCGGCTTTATTCTCGAACTTGCCGAAAGAGAGGCCGGGGGTCGGGCAGGGGACATAAATCAGGGCGATCCCTTCGTCCCCCAGACTGGGATCGGTGGTGCAGACCATCAGGTAAAGATCGGAGATCCCGGAGTTGGTGGCCCAGATTTTCTGGCCGTTCAGAACCCATTGATTGCCTTCCCGGCGGGCGGTGGTTTTGATCCGGCGGCCCTGGTTTTTTATATCCTCGATATCACAGCCGCCCCCGCCCCGGGGCCCGCCCGGCTCGGTCATGTTGAAGCATCCGATCTTTACTTTATCGCCGCAGAAGAGGGGAGCGAAGTCGTCCAGAACCCTTTTGTTGGGGGCGATCAGGGCGGGGTAGATCGCCCAGGTGCAGCAGGAAACCGCCACCGCGATTCCGCTGTCGCCCCGGGCTATCTCTTCAACGGCCAGGAAAGAAGTGACCGTGGAGGTGACGCCTCCGCCGCCGTATTCCGCCGGCCAGATGGCCCGGACCATCCCGAGATCGGCCAGGCCCTGGAAGATGCGATGAACGATTACGTGGTCATGGTCCTCGTCAATCTGCTGGCGGACCGGCATGATTTCGGCTTCGCAGTAATTTTGGAGGAGATCGATCAAGATCTTGTCTTCTTCACCCAGAATTTCGTTTAAGAGCTTATCCCGGTAAATCATGAGTGCCCCCCTTTTTCTTTTATCTGATTCCAGAGTTGTCCAATTTTACCTAAAACTTGCTTGTAAATATATATATAGACCGTTGCAAAACGCTCGATATGTCATTCCTTCATTTCATTCAGGACGGCGCCTGAGTCCTTCGCTTTGTCATTCTGAATCCTTACATCTCTTGTCATTCTGAACGAAGTGAAGAATCTCAAGGCGCTCAGGATAAACTCCGCGAAGGATCTGGTTTTTCAAATTTCTCCAACGGAAGAGAGATTCTTCGCCTTCGGCTCAGAATGACAGGAAAGGTATTTTGCAACGGTCTCATATGCGTTATCTGCTTTTTCCGGTGGCTAACTTCTTGACGGAAAGAAACCTAGTCATTAAGATCATTTCGCTAAACTTGGATTAAGTCTGGAGTTGGGAGTTAGGAGTTGGGAGAGAAAATCTTAAACACCCTGATATAGCCCCGGAAAAATGGACACGTTGCTAAGCACATTTTGCCAGCTGCATGGCCTCATATTCAACCGGTGAAACATAATCGAGCGTAGCATGAATCCGCCTGGCATTGTAAAAAGATTCGATGTACTCGAATAGAA
>JAPLJI010000162.1 GCA_026388655.1 Pseudomonadota bacterium | reverse complement strand
GGGCGGGATGCAGTCCATATAAAAAACTTGATGAAAATACTCGGAACACTCTCTATATAAGCATAAAAATTGGGCGGCCATTAAAGCCGCCCCGCCAATCCTTTCAATAAAATCCCCCCTTATCCCCTTTTTGACAAAGGGGGGAACATATAAAAGCCAGTTTCCGGTTACCGGTTTTTTCGCAGGCTGCTTGTCCTGAGCCAGTCGAAGGAAAGCCTGCGGCTTCTATGACATATAATATTTTCATAAAAAAGGGCGGCCAGGATGGCCGCCCTACATTTTTTATTACTGCTTACCCTTCGACTTCGCTCCCCGCCGCTTCTAACGGAACAAGCAGGGCAGGTCCAACAACCTAACCACCAAGCCACCTTCTTTTTCTGGCCACCTATTTTTTCTTTTGCTCGTACGCTTTTTCAATGAACTTGGTCTTCATCGCCGCCCGGTCCAGGGTGTTGGGGGGAAGCCATTCGATCTTGGGCCTCACCTTGAGTTTCTGGTGCATGTCCGCCTCGATCTCTTTTTCCAGCTTGGCGAGGTCCTCTTTCTTCATCCCCGCCCCGTATTCCACCTTCAGCTTGATCGGCGGCTCCACCCGCGGGGGCGGCTCGTCCAGGACGATCCGGAACTCGCCGGTCACCCGCGGCACGAACCCGGTGATAACCCCGTCAATGGAGGCGGGATAGACGATCACGCCCTTGACCTTCAGCATGTCGTCGGTCCGCCCGGTCATTTTGAGCCTCCAACCCGGGGCCCCGCACTTGCAGGGCGAGAGGAAGATCTGGGCCACATCCCCGGAGGAGAACCGTCCCGGCGGAATGCTCACCCCCTGGAGCGGGGTCATGACCATTTCGCCGATGGCCTGGTCCTCGAAGGGAACCGGCTCCTTGGTTTCGGGATGAACCAGCTCGAAGAGGAACATGTCGTCGGTCAGGTGATGCATCCCCGCGTATTGCTTTTCATGGCAGGAGAAAAGCGTCAGGCCGCCGACCAGCCCCATCCCGTCAAAAAGCGGGGCCTGGAAACCTTCCTCGATCTTCTTCCGGACCTCCGGGATGCCGGCGCCCGGCTCGGCCCCGCAGAAGATGTATTTGAAACCGATGTCCCGGACCCGCTGGAGATTGGTATCGACCATGTACTCGGCCAGGGACGGGGTGCACCAGAGGGTGTTGGCCGCGAATTTTTCCGCGAATTTGAGGATCTTGTCGCTGCCTCCCTCGGCCCCGACGGGGATGACCCCCACCCCGAGGCGGATCAGGCATTCCACCAGCGGCACCCCGGCCCCGAACATCGAAAGCCCGAAGCCCTGGATGCATCTCATTTCGTGAATCTCCTGCTCGTTGCCGTGGGTGGCCATCCAGAGGCACCGGGACATGCCCCGGGGCATGATCTCCAGGTCTTCCGCGGTGAAAAAGTAGGGGGTGGGCTCCCCGGTGGTTCCCGAGGTAGCGCACATGAGCACGTAGTCGTTGGGATCGACCCCGACCACCGAGGCCAGCATAGTAACGATCTTGCCCTTCTCGCCCGGGCCGCTCTCCGTTATCCCCCCGCGCACGGTATCCTGGCCCATCAGGGGCATGGCCTGGCGGAACTGCTCGATCGTGATCTTATCCGGTTTCAGTTCCTGGGAATCCAGGATCATCTTGAACATCGGACTGCGTCCGTAGTAAGTGCTGAGATTCTGGCGGAGCTTCTGGAGCTGGATCTCCTGGATCTCCTTGGTGTTCTGGATTTTGTACATTTTCTCATCGAAATAATTCCTAAATGCCATTACCACCCTCCTTTCAGAAAACTAGTTTAAAAACAATATGGAAATCGTCTTAAATAACCACAAAACAAGTCATCTTCTAATATAAATTGAGAATTATTTCCAGCCCCTGCGTCGGGATTTTTTCTAGAACGCCTGCTGAATGAGAACCCTGACCGCGTGCTTGGGGATGAAGGTATCGGCCCCGTCGGCGGCGTAAGCCAGGCCCACGTTATAGGTCGCCTCCGGGGTCAGGGCGAGGTCATAAGCGTCCCCGGAATCGAGGGGAATCGTGAAGCCGATCTCGGTCGCGCTGGCCGTTTCCGAACCGCAGGCTTCCGAGGTATTGTCGGTTCCACCCAGGGCCGTGTCGGGCTGATGCGAGATCTGGGTGTCGGCATAGTCGTCGCGGAGAGAAACCGCGCCCCCGCTGTAATAACCGATGATGAGATTGCTCCCCTGCATGAAGTTCTGGGGATCGGCGATGACGCCGAAAGCCACCCAGCCGGAGGTCGGGGCGCTCACCCGCACCTTGAGATTGGCCCCTTCCACTTTCCATTTCAGGGTAATATTGCTCGACGTCACCTCGCTGAAACCGGTGCTGTCACACACCCCTCCTCCGGGATTGTTGTTTGATCCCCCTCCCCCTCCGCAGGCGGCGAGACAGGAGATTGAAAACGCGGCAACCCAGGCGAAAAAGCTTTCCCAATTTTTCATTACCCTTCACCTCCTGGAACAAACTCGTCCACGTTAAACCACCGTTCTATGTTAAAACCGAAATAAAGATCGCTTCCCCGGGCCCGGGTTCCGAGCATCATTCTCCGGGGCTCGCTGGCCCAGGTGTTGGTAAACAGCAGCATGAAATGGTGCCCGGCCGTATTGTCCTTGAACCCGAAAGCGAAGGAATTCTTCGGGCCGAGCCCCGGCTCGTCCCGCTTGACCGGGTAATATTCCCCGATCAGTTCAAACTTCTTGATCAGGATGATACTCACACCCAGGCCGAGACCGAAGCGGTGATTGTCTCCGTCGTAGCCGAGGTTTATAACCGGCGCCACTCTCTTAAAAATCGGTTCTGACTGGAGGGAGAGCAGACCGAAATAACTGTTCCGCCGGTCTCCGGTGCCGGGATCGTAGGTAAAAAACTGCGCGTCCAGCTGGCTGCGAAGGTAAGCCTGGGGAAGTAGATAAGCATAGCTGGCCCCGGCGATGATCTCTTTCGTCCGGGTCAGGTAGGAAAGATTCGCCTCGAGCTTCGACCAGATATGATACCGGATCCCGAAATTCACATTTGCCCCCTCCGTCATCCCCATCGCGGTCTTGAAGGTATTGTCATGGAAAACCCCGATGAAGCGGTGGAGGATCCGGAACTCCCCGTCCTTGACCTCGAGATTGGTGGGAACCTTCATGCTCAACATCGCCTGTTCGAAAGCGGGAAGGGATTGGGGCAACAAAAAGATCAGAAATGCGATGGTTAATTTTTTTATCATGGATTATCCCCTGAGATTGTTCGTCGCTTGCGCTCCTCGCAATGAAAGATGTTACTTTCTGTCATCCTCGCGGAAGCGGGGATCCAGAGTTAATCTGGATTCCTGCTGCTGTTTATCCCGCACTCTGATGCGGGACAGGAATGACGACTTAATAAATCACAATTTTATTTCCACGCTGCCGATCTTCTTATGCTTGGAAGAAAAATCATCGGCATCTTTACCCCCGGCCGCCAGGAGCACCTTGTAGGTATTGCCGGGGGTCAGGGGCTTATCCTTATCGTCCCCGGAATTCAACGGAATGGTGAAGCTGATCTCGGTGGTCCCGTTTTCCTCCTGGCCGGTCTTGTCGGTGACATTATTTTTACCCAGGAGGTCAATGTCCGAACGGTGAGTCATCATGCCGTTCCCAAAATCATCCCGGATTACCGCTTTTCCGTCCTTGACGAATCCGATGATGATATTGGCATCCTTCATCCCGCGGGAAGGATCGAACCCGGCCGCCACCCAGCCGGTCGTCAGGGCGCTGACCTTCACCTTCAGCATTTCCCCTTCCACCTTCCACTTAAGGGTGATGCCTTTGTCCGTGGCGGTCGAATATCCCTGGTCGGTTCCCTTCGGTTCCGGGGGCTGGGCCCGGGCCTGATAACTTAAAAACAACCCGGTTGAAATCGCCGCCAATCCCAGAATAAATCCAGTTTTTTTCATTTGGTTCCTCCTTTCAGAAATCGGCTTATTTTCCCACAAAAAGAAGCATCATTCCAATGTTTTTCCCTCTTAAAGATCTAACTCAACATTCCCAGATTTGGCCTTTGGATTTATCCTGAGTTTAATCGAAGGACTGATGACTTAGGACTGGACATTGTTACCTCGCGCAACGGAAACCGGTGTAGGCTCTCCGGTTCAAGGGATCCTGGGAGTTCCGGTTGGAGGCCCGAAAATTGGTCGGGATGCTGTTATACCACGAACCGCCGCGAATCCCGCGCAGATTCCCCAGCGGGGGTCCCTGGGGGTTCCGGGCCGGAGAGCCCTGGTAATATTTGTCCCCATACCAGTCCCTGACCCACTCCCAGACATTCCCCGCCAGATCGAAGATCCCGTAGGGGGAAACCCCGGAGATAAAACAGGTGACCGGGGCGGTATCCTGGTATCGATCCCGATCGTTTCCGCCCAGAACGGAGAGAACCCGCAGGCGGGTCCCGTCCTCCTCATTCTTCTCGCAATCAAATTCATTTCCCCAGGGATAGATCAAGCCCTGGGTCCCGCGGGCCGCTTTCTCCCACTCCGCTTCGGTCGGGAGGCGTTCTCCCTTCCAGTGGCAGTAGGCGTCGGCTTGGTACCAATCCACGCAGTTAACCGGGTGGTCTTCCCGGTCTTCCTTTTTCCAATTGCAGTATCCCCCCTGGTCGGGCTTGCCGCATTTTCCCGCCCCCACGCACATTTCATATTCCCCGACGGTGGTTTCATACTTGTCTATATAATAGGCATCCAGGTAAAGCCGGTGGTAGGGTTTCTCGTCGTTCTCGCATTGGTGGTCATAGGCCTCGTTGCATCCCATCATGAACTCGCCGGCCGGGATGAAGATCATTCCCGCCCGCTCGTATGATTTTTGGCCCGGGGGCAGGGCCTCCAGCTCCAGGGAAACGCTCAGGGGCCGATTGGGCTTGATCTCGATGTCCTGCTCCGTCGGATTATATCTCGGCAAGCTCACCCGGAGCCGGTGACGGCCTGGAATTAAATTCCCGGAAAACGGGGTTTCTCCCCGCTGGACCCCGTTCAGGTAAACAGCGGCCGACGCGGGGGTGGAGGCGATCAGAATCCTCCCCGGTTTGCCCTTCAGTTCCAGGTTCGCCTGCTCGGTGGCATTATGCCTGATCTCGATATTTTCCTCGATCGGTTCGTAGTCGGGATGATCAACCCGGAGGGCGTGCTGACCCGTAAGAATATTTCCAATTTTCAGAATTCTTCCTTCCCGGGGCAGAACCCCGATGTATTTGCCATCCAGATAAACCGAGGCTTTTTCCTGCTCGAAAGCCGGATTGCTCAGGCTGACCAGGACGCTCCCGGTCTGGGGAGAAAGGGTTTTATTCAAAACCACCCTCTTCCCCTTCTCGATCCTGACCACTTCCGTGGAGTTTACATAGCCGTCCCGGGTCAGGACCACGGTTCGTTCCCCGGCGGGAATGCTCTCGATAATCCGGGGGGATAAACCGCAATCCTCGGAGTCAATGAAGATCCTGCACTTGTCGGGCTGGGTATTGATTTCCAGGGTTCCCAATCCCTGGGGCTGGACCCGGAGCGTTTCCGCCACCCGGGCCAGCACGGTCCCGGGTTTGAATTCCCCGACCCGAACCACCCCGCCGAGCAAATCCTGGACGCCGTCCAGAACCGCCCGCCTTAAATTACCGAAATCACAGCTCGGGGTTTCCCGGCTTACCGATTTGTCCAGGTTCGCGGTTTTAATATCGTATAATTTCAGCTTGAGGTAACAGGCCCCGGCGGAATTCACAATCTGGGAGGTAATCAATTTGTCCGCCTGCAATATTCTTCCGTATTCGACGTCGCATTCCGGATCCCCGCCGCTGGAGAGGTTAATTTTTTTATCCTTCAGGATGGCGAGGATATTGTCCTTGCTCATCACCCGGAAATTGGTAACCTCCACTGCCTTTTCCCGGATGTCATCAGCGAGAAAGCCGAGCTGTTGATTGGTCAATTCCTTCCCGGTAAAAAATATTTCCATGACCGCGAGATCGCCGGTGTTCTCGCGGGCCAGGACCGGGAAAGACAAAAATAGACTAAGGATTAGAAAAAGAAGTGATTTTCGCACGCGAATCCTCCTTGTTGGTTGCTTATATTTTATCGTTATCTGGAAAATTTTCTACTTATGAATGAAAATTCCCTCTAATTATGCGAAGGTTCTTCCTGAAAGGTCTTTTATATTTTTTATCTTGTTCGGTCATTGGAATTTAATTAGACATTAGAAATTAGTCATTAGGCATTCGTTAAAATATGGATTTTTTATTTAATCTTCCCGCCCTGTTCAAGGTCTTGGTCACCTTCGGCCTGATCCTTTTCTTAAACCAGGTCCGGGTTCACCTCTCCCTCGCCCTTTTTCTCGGCATCATTTTCCTGGGAATCTGGACCCGGGTCCCGGTCCTTTCCGTCCTCAAGGTAATCGGCCGGGAATCCTCCAACTACCCGACCCTCGCCCTGGTGACGGTGGTTACCGAGATCCTGATCCTCTCCCATCTGATGAAAACCTCCGGCCAGCTTTCCCGAATCGTGGAAAGCTTCCGGGGGGTGTTCCGGAGCCAGAAGGCCTTCACCGTTTCCCTGCCCGCCTTGATCGGCCTTCTCCCCATGCCCGGGGGAGCGTTGTTTTCCGCGCCCATGCTGGAGGCGGCCCTCCCGGACCGGGGGCTTTCCCCCGAACGGAAAACCATCATCAACTACTGGTTCCGGCATATCTGGGAATACTGGCTTCCGCTCTATCCCGGGATGCTCCTCTCGGTCCGGCTCCTCGAGGTCAGGGTCGAAGCTTTCATCCTCGCCCAGCTCCCCCTCACCTTCCTCGCCGTTCTGGCCGGGTGGATCCTCCTGCTCGGCCCGATCCGCGGCCGGATCGAGTCCCCGAGCGGATCCCCGGCCCAGATCGGGGCCTTCATTCGGGAAACCACCCCGGTCTGGATCGTGATCCTGACGCTGCTCGCCTCCGTGCTCATCGCCCCCCTGGTCCGCGCGTTTTCCGGGGGCCCCTTCTCCTTCCCGCAATACTCTTCCGTAATTTTCGGGCTCCTGATTTCTTTGACCTGGGTGATCAGTTCCAACCGGATCGGATTCCGCGCGGTTCTCGATTCCGCCCTCAATCCGGACATCTACCTGATGGCCATCCTGATCTTTGGAATCATGGCCTTCCGGGGCATCCTGATCGAGAGCCAAGCCATCTCCGGGATCCAGGGCGAGCTTACCCGCTTCCACATCCCCCCCGTCGCGGTGATCCTGTTTCTCCCCTTCCTTTCCGGCATGGTCACCGGGATCGCCATCGGGTTCGTCGGGGCCTCTTTCCCCGTGGTGATTTCCCTGGCCCAGGGCCTGGGGGGGAACCTCTTCGCCTGGGGGATACTCGCCTTCGGCTTCGGCTACGCCGGGATGATGCTCTCGCCGATCCATCTCTGCTTCGCCCTGACCAAGGACCATTTCCATTCCCGGTGGATCGGCAACTACCGCTATCTCCTTCCCCTGGTTTTGCTCACCCTCTCCGGCTCGGTCCTGATCAGCCTGATCCTCTTCCGGATCTCCTCCTGACTTCAAAGGACTAGAATCTTCCCTGTGAGTCTACAATTTATTTAATGTCAAATATTTTTTCCCGGGAGGGGGAGACTTCATTCAGAACCGGATCCGGGCGGATGGGATCAATTTCCGATTTTTAATCAGCTATCTTATTAAATAAGCCGTTATTGTTATTCCGGGTCGTTCCCTTTTCGGTCACCTGGCTTTCACTTTCCGTCATCCTGTTCTCACCCCCGTCATCCTGAATCCTTCATTCTTTGTCATTCCTTCATTTCATTCAGGACGGCGCCTGAGCCCTTTACTCCTTGTCATCCTGATCCCGCCTCTGGCGGGAGAAGGATCTCCATTCATTCAGGATAAACCTTGCAGTGAGCGAAGCGAATCTGTCCGTGAAGGATCTCAAGCCCCAAAAATGCAGTTATTATTTCCTAATGCTTCGTAGTTGCCCGATTTATTTATCCCGATTTTAGAGGGACTTGTCCCGACTTCAGAGGGATTTATCCCGGCAAGGGAGGGATCGGGCGATTTTGAAAACCGCCGATCCCCTCAGCGAAGGGACAAGTGAATCGGCAGGCTACAAAAAAATCCGTCCGCGAAGGACGTAAGAACGGATTCAATTGCATTTTTCAGGTTAAAATGTTCATCACCAGACTTGAAAAATGCATAATATCTCAACACCATACTAAACCGAGATTCTTCGGCAAGCGCCTTAAAATGACATCACAAATATCAATTTAATATTATATTAATTTCAACAAGTTATAAATTGTTATTTAAAGTTTTACTTTATTACCAGATCTGCGACCGGGGCCTTTCCCGGTTCATAATCGCCATGCCCCGGATCGCCATTTCCAACCCAAACATTGAGGCGGAAAAAACCTCTTCCGGGCAGAGCCGGACACAGTTATAACAATAAATACATCCGGGCATTATCCTGACCTGGGGATCTATTGAAATGATCCTGACCGGACATGCCTCCAGGCATTTTTGGCATTTGGAACATTTCTTAGGATGAATGCTGATTTTGGGCATAACCAGGCCCAGGGATTTCATGTTAACCCTCCGGGAAAGCATTCGAACCAGCGCGCGCTTGTTCTCCAAGGCCTGCCAGGCAATCGAATCCGCGAAGCCCTCCTCTTCGAACGATATCGAAACGACCTTTTCAACCAATTTCCTCACTAAGGTCTTTTCTCCCGCATCCGGATGATTTTGGCCCAAGGGCCTTTCTCCCCGGAACATCAGGGAGTGTTTCCCGAGGAACTTGCCGGCCCCGGCGATCAGGTATCCGCGTTTTTTCAGGGAACGGGACAATTCCGAGAGGGCCTCCCCGCTGTTCACCCCGCCATACGTAACGAAGGGAACCACCGGCCGGTTATGAACCCGGGGAAGCCGGGAAACAAACCACTCTACGGGAGGAACGATATGCCAGGAATAAACCGGGGATCCTATTAGAAAAAGATCCGCCCGCTCCAGGAAATCAATTTCTAATTCCGAGATCCCCTTCCGGGTCAACCCGGTAAGATCCCGGGTCCGGGCGTCAATACCCTTCTCCTGGAAAATATCCCGGAACCATTCGGCGATAATCCGGGTGTTTTCCTGGGCGGAGAAGAAAACGATCGCAACCTTGTGAATTTTGTTCGCCATCTGCGGGAATCCTTTCCTTTTCGAAAGGGAATTCTAACAAATTCCTTTCCAATTCCAACCATCGTGCATTAAATTTGGCTTTCAGGATTCAACTTGAAATTGAAAGCATTTTTCGGTTTAATTTACCCGGTTGAGATTCCAACCCGAAAAGGAGACCAATCATGTTCAAGACCAAAATCACCAAAATGCTGGGAATCGAGCACCCGATTATCGGCGGCACCATGATGTGGCTGGCCACCCCTGAGTTTGTCGCCGCCATTTCCAACGCCGGCGCCCTGGGCATTATAGCCTCCGCCATGTTTTCGGAAAAGGAAGAATTCCGGAAAGCCGTTAAGAAAATAAAGAGCCTGACTTCCAAACCCTTCGCGATCAATCTTAATCTTTTTCCCTCACTCCGCGCCATTCCTAACGAAGATTTCATCACCGTGATTATTGAAGAAGGAATCAAGGTAGTGGAAACCTCCGGTCATAAGGCCCCGGAGGAATATATCGACCGTCTGAAAAAAGCCGGGGTCGTCGTCATCCACAAATGCGTCGGGGTCCGCTATGCCAAGAAAGCCGAGAGCCTGGGGGTGGACGCCATCACCGTGGTGGGGTTCGAAAACGGCGGGGCCACCGGAATCCTCGACACCGGAACCATGGTTCTCGTCCCCCGGGTGGTGGAAGAGGTCAAGGTCCCAGTGATCGGAGGCGGCGGCGCGGTCGACGGCCGGGGCTTCCTGGCGGTCCTGGCCCTGGGCGCGGAGGGGGTCATCATGGGCACCCGGATGCTTATGACCGAGGAATGCCCGATTCATCAACGGGTGAAGGAAGCTTTATTGAAGGCCACGGAGCTCGACACCCGCCTGATCATGCGGAGCATCGAAAGCACCCACCGGGTCTGGTTTAACGCCGCCGCCCGCAGGGTCCTGGAGCTGGAGGCCCAGCAGGCCGGCCTCCCGGATATCGTCTCCATGGCCGCAGGCGACAAGGCGAAAAAGATGTACGAAACCGGGGATATTGATCTCGGCACCATCGCCTGCAGCCAGGGCATCGGCATGATCCGTTCCGTTAAACCGGTGGCCGAGGTGATCAAAGACATCCTCGCCCAGGCCGAGCAGATCCGGCAGCGGATCAAAAACATGTGATTTTTCGCTTGATATTGTTATTTTTTAAAATATAATGAGGCCGGTTTGTAAGTGTTCTCAGGAAAATTTAACTTGATTACCCGGACTAAAATTTTTTCATTTCGGCAGGTTCTTCTTTTCCTGCTGCTGTTGTTTTTCACCTTTCACCTTTCACCTTTCACCTACAAGTCTTTTGCCAACCCTTTAGACTATTACGGCTACGGCTCCCGGGCCGCCGGGATGGGAAACGCCCAGACCGCGCTCGCCAACGACTTCTCCGCGGTTTACTACAACCCCGCCGCCCTGGTGATGGCCGAGCGGTCCAGTATCGGGGTCGGGTTCTCTTACAATTACATCGGTCTCAAGACCTCCCGCCTGGCTAAGAACGGCCAGGATTTCAACATTCATGATATTGACCCGCTCTACGGCTACACCCTGGGCATCTGCCTTCCGCTCAAGGGCAAGCTCAGGGGAAAGGCCGCCATCGGGATCGGGAGCTTTTTCCTGGGAGACTGGTATTACATCAAAACCCGTTCCCAGGAACTGGATGAACCGGAATTCATAATCGACCAGGTCCGGAACCGCCGCCAGGAGGTCGCCATCGGGGTTGCCTACCGCCCGATTAAAGTTGTCTCGGTCGGTTTCGGGGTCCATATCACCCCCGATGGTAAAGGAACGTCCACCATGTCCATTGATGTTCCCGAGTTAAAAGGCCTGAACGGCGGGTACCCCCCCACTTTCGTGGTGGATTGGGACTTGAAAACCCATATGTCCTTCATGGCCGGGGTTCATTTCCAAATCAGGAAAAACCTGGCCGCCGGGATAAATTTTCGGGATAAGGTTGACGTGCTCTTCTCCATCCCGGTCGAGATGCAATTGACCAACCTGGGAATGATCATCCTCGAGCAGGAAACCGCCAAAACCCACATCATCAGCCATGTCAGCTACACCCCCCGGCATGTCAATTTCGGAGTCTACTATTCCCCGATCGACCGCCTGAACCTGGTGGCTGATCTTTTCTGGTATCAGTGGTCGGATTTTCCCAACCCGGCCCCCTCGATCAAAATTTCGAGTGATGTCACCATCCTCCCCCAGCCCAAGTTTGTGCCCAATCCCGACCCCAATTTCTCCAACACCTTCTCGCCCAATCTCGGGGCCGAATACAAGCTGACTCCCAAGGTGATGCTCCGGGGAGGATATTCCTTCGTTCCCACCCCGGTTCCGGACCAGAAGGGTGAATCCAATTTTCTCGATAAAAACCGGCATATCCTGGCCCTGGGCACCGGGATCCTTTTCCAGGACCCCTTCAATCTTTTCGGCCAGCCGATCCGGATGGATCTCCATTTCCAGTACCATATTCTCGGAAGCCAGAACATCACCAAATCCGCCACGATCCAGAATGATTACAACAACCGGACCAACCTGGGTGAATACCCCTACTCCACCCAGTACGGAATGTCGGGAAACATTTTCGGGGGAGGAATTACCTTCAGCTTAACACTGTAATGAAGAACGATCGGATTCAAACGGAGAAAATCGGATTTAAACGGATGAACTATTATATGGGTCTCCAGAACCAAATGCGGAAGTTCTTTTGCCTATTCAGGCAGTGTTTATTGGTCTCTCTTTTTCTTACCTGCCTGCTGCTTCCCGTCCGTGAGGCCCTGGCCTCCCCCTATGACCATTTTGGGCTGTCTTCCCGGGCGGCGGCTATGGGAGGGGCTTATACCGCCCTGGCCACGAACTATACCGGCAATTATTACAACCCGGCCGCCCTGGTATTCTCCCCGGGCGCCAGCGTGGGGCTGGGCGCCACCTTCTCCAGCTATTATTTATACGCCAATGACGAGAAAAGAAAGATTGACCCCTTCTATGGCATGACCATCAGCGGGGTCCTTCCTTTCAAGGGCATGTTCGAAAACCGCACCGCCCTGGGAATGCTCATTTTCCTGGCGGAGGGGAGCAAGCTGTACGATATGACTTCCCTGCCGCAGGGCACCGAGAAATTCATTATCGAGGAAGACCGCCCCGCCCACATCCAGATCCTCGCTAACCTGTCGGTCCGGCTCGCTCCCGGGCTCTCCATCGGAGGCGGCCTCCAGGTCAACCAGTATCTTTGGTCCAAAATAAACGTGGCCGTGGACTCCAACAACCTCCTGGGCACACCCAACGCCCCGGTTCCGCTCGGCGACATCGATATTATCAACGTCTACAAAGGCTATCCGATGTACAGCCTTTATTACCAGCCGATGGACAAACTGCGTTTCGGGCTCACTTACCGGGAAGACATGAACTTCCGTCTCAAACTTGTCTCTACCGTTAATATCCAGGGCGCCAAGGATCTCCTCGGAACCGTTTCCAATCAGATCCCGGTTGAGCTCACGGTTGACTGCCATATCCTCTACACTCCCCGGCAGGCTACCCTGGGGGTCGCCTATCAACCTCTTTCCCCGCTGACCGCGAGCTTCGATCTGGCCTGGATGGACTGGTCAAATTTCCCCAGCCCGGCTCCCAATATCTCGGTCTACAGCCCCGTGCCCGAAGTCAACCAGGCCTTCCAAAATAGTAATCCCCCGCTCGTATCGCCCCGGAAACCGGGGTTTCACGACACCCTGGTCACCCGGGTGGGAGCGGAATATAAACTTTTCGATTGGTTTAGCCTCCGGGCCGGATACATGTTCACTCCTTCCCCGGTGCCTAAGCAGACGGACGGGACGACCAACTACCTGGACAGCTCCCGTCACACTATCACCTTCGGAACGGGATTCCGCTTCCTCGATCCCATCGGCATTTCCGTAAGCCCGGTGGAAGTCGGTCTCCACTTCCAATATCACCACTTCGCTCAGCGGAAAGTCACCCGCGACTTCACCACCAAAGGGTCAATGCTGAACACCGGCCTCGACGTGGCCTTCACTTTTTAATCCAGCTTTCAGCAGTCAGCGGTCAGTTTTTTTGTCTATCTGGTCCTCCTGCGCCGATCCTCCTTCGCTGAAGCTACGGAGGACATGGGCTTCGGAGGATAAATCTAGCTGGTCTTTCTGGTCTTTCTGGTTTTCATTCATCAATCGTCATTTCTTCGCAAGGCTAAAGCCTTGCCCTACATTTTTTTAATCCGAAATCCGCAATCATTTGTTCTATCTGGTCTGTATAATTAACTCGAAACTAGAGACGAGAAACTGGATTCCCGTTTTCACGGGAATGACGTTTTATACTCCTGCTCGTGTTTTCGATCATATCACTTGAACCCTAGAACCCTTGGACCCTTGAACCCTGTCTTTTTCCATTCGTCAATCGTCATTCGTCAATCGTCAATTGATTAGAATCTTCCCGGAATCCTCTCCCCGCAGAAGGGGCACTGGCCCTCAGGGCCGAGGAGATTTTGGAGGATGGAAAATTTATCCCTTTCGATCAGGAGGTTTTTACAGCCGGCGCAGTAGGTATTGATCCCGGTATGCTCCAAAACATTTCCCAGGTAAACATATTCCAGTCCCTCTTCGAAACCGATGTCCCGGGCCCGCTCCATCAGCTCGACCGGGGTCGGGTTCAGACCGGAAAGCTTAGAGTACGGGAAAAAACGGGTAAGATGCCAGGGGACCCACTCCTCGAGCTCCTGCCGGATCCAGCGGGCGATCGCGCGGATTTCCTCTTCGGAATCGTTGAAGCCGGGGACCAGGTTGGTGATTATCTCCACCCACATTCCCCACTTTTCCCTCGCCCTATTAACCACCTGCAGAATCCCGGAGGGATCCGCGATATGGGCAATCCGCCGGTATGTTTCGGGAAAAAAACCTTTGATGTCAACCCGGAAAGAATCGAGATACGGACCGATTTCGTCCAGGGCATCCTCGGTGATAAAACCATTGGTGACATAATTGGTCAGCAATCCCGCTTCCCGGGCCAGCCGGGACCCATCCCGGGTGTACTCAAACCAGATGGTGGGCTCGTTATAGGTCCAGGAGATTCCCTTGCAGTTATTCCTCCGGGCCAGGTTCACCAGTTCCTCGGGTGAAAGGTGGTCGGTCTTTTTCATCCGTTTTTTTCGGGCCGGCTCGGCGTGGGCGATCTCATAATTCTGACAGCCGGGACAGCGGAAATTGCATCCCAGGCTTCCCAGGGAGAGCCAGAGACTTCCGGGGTGATAATGGTAAAGCGGCTTTTTCTCAATCGGGGAAACCAGGATGCTCGAAACCTGCCCATAAGTCAGCGACTCGATCCGCCCCTTCCGGTTCACCCGGGCCCCACAATAGCCGGCCTGGCCTTCCGAAAGGGAACAGTGGCGCTGGCAGACCAGGCAGCGGGCCCGGCCGGAGGGGAGATTTAACTGGAGAAGATTTTCAGTCATATCAATAAAAACATCTTATTGGTTTTCAGTGCGAAAACTCAAGCCGATAGAAACCAATGCATGTATAAATTATAAAACTATTCTCAAGGATAATATCCCTACCTCCTCACCCTGCCCTTCGAAGCTTTAGCGAAGTAGGGTGAGGGGGGAATTTAAATTTGGACAGCTATCCGCCCATCGCTTAATATATTAATAAATTCAAAAAGGAGGGTGCTTTGACCGGGGCGGAAATCGTAGTAAAAATCCTGGAACAACATGGCGTTAAAAGAATCTTTGGAATCCCGGGGGCCCAGAGTCTGGAATTGTTCGACGCCTTCCGGGGCGCCGGGATTGAGACCGTCCTCGTCACCCACGAGCTCTGCGCTTCTTTCATGGCCGACGCCACCTCCCGGGCTACCTCGGGGGTGGGAGTGGCGGTGGTCGTCCCCGGCCCGGGCCTGACCAACATCTTCTCCGGACTCGGAGAGTCGCTTCTCGATTCCATCCCGATGGTTGTGATTATCGCCGGGGTGAACAACGAAATCCCCTACTCCTTCCAGCTTCACGAGATCGACCAGGTTAAAGCCGCCTCTCCTTTGGCTAAAGCCGTCTATCGCCTCGAAAAGGTTGAGGAAATCGGCCGAGAGCTTTCCCGGGCCTTTTCCCTGGCCCAGGCCGAAGAACCAGGCCCGGTGGTGGTGGAAATACCGAACAATCTCCTGGCCCGGACCACTTCATTTCAATCCTCTCCCTCGACACCCCCGCCTGCGCCAAGGCTTTGGCGGGCAGGCCCACCCCAACCCTCCCCCGAACCTTTAATTTCCCAGGCCATCCAGGCCATTGCCGATTCGAAAAGAGTGGGAATCTATGCCGGGCTGGGGGCTTTCCCCGCCGCCCGGGAGATCCTCGAACTGTCCGAGTTATTGGAGGCCCCGGTGGCCACCACCCTCTCCGGGCGGGGCTTGATCCCGGAAGACCACCCCCTGGCGGTCGGCTACGGTTTCGGCGGGTCCGGCACCCGGATCTCCCGGAAAACCTTTTCCGAGTGCGACCTGATCCTGGCCGTGGGCTGCAAGTTTACCGAGGTGGGAACCGGCGGTTACGGTTTGAAAATCCCGGGTAAGCTGATTCATATAGACGCCAATCCACGGAATTTGAACGTAAATTATAAAGCCGAGATCGCCATCGCCTCTGACTCCCAGGCGGCCCTGAGCCGGATCCTGGCCGGGATCAAAGGAAAAATTACCTCTCCGCGAAAAGGCACCCTCCGGGAAGAAATCCTGAAGGCCAAAAAAGAGGAAGAACAAAAACTTCAAAACCGGGAAGTCCAGAAAGACTGGGTCGACCCGGCCCACCTCCTCCGGCATCTGCGCCGGCTCCTCCCCCGGGACGCCATTGTCACCACCGATTCCGGCCATCACATGTTTTTCGTTCTCACCTATTTCCCGATCTACGAGCCGAGAACCTACCTGGCCCCCACCGATTATCAGTCCATGGGGTACTCGGTCCCCGCGGCGATCGGGGCCAAGCTCGCTTGTCCGCAAAGGCGGGTGGCAGCCACCGTGGGAGACGGGGGCTTTCTGATGACCGGGATCGAAATGCTGACCGCCTCCCGGCTCAAGCTGGACCTGCCCGTGATCGTTTTTAACGACGGAGCCCTGGGGTTGATCAAGAAACTGCAGAAGCGGGCCTTGCTCCGCACCCAGGCCGTGGACCTGGTGGAGCCGGATTTTGAAAGTTACGCCCGGGCCATCCGGGCCGAGTATGTCCGGATTGAAAACGACGAAGAAACCCCGGAGAAACTGGCAAAGGCCCTCTCCCTGAAAGGCCCGGTCCTGATCGACGCCTGGGTCCAGTATCCCGAGCTGACCGATTACATCAAGGGGCAGATTCTGGAAAACATCAAGCGCTACCCGGCCGGCCAGAAGTTCCGTTCCCTGGTCCGTTTGCTGCGCCGGGCCGTTCTCCCCTGGTCGGAATAGACAGTTTCGAGTTTCGAGTTAAACCAAAGAAAACAAGTTTCGAGTCTCTAGTTTCTGGTTTCGGGTTAAAATCAGAACTAGAGACTAGAGACTAGAGACCAGAGACTTGAGACTAAAGAAACCAGATGAACCAGCATTATTCGCCATCTTCCATTTGACCGATACCTTTATTTAAAGATACAATTTATTTAGGAAATATTATCTTTAACCTTTGAAGGGGGGTGATTACAACAATACCAATGGATTTTAACATCAGCTTTGTTTTGGGCCTGGTTTTTACCCTCACGGCTGCGCCGGCGCTCAAAAAGGAGAAAAGCATCTTCAACCGTTTTTTTCGCCGGGCTTTTCTCTTCCAGCTTCTGGTTTTTGTCCCAATGGGAATCTATCTCGTCACCACCTGGCCGGATTGGTCCTGGATGTACATCATCGATACCGCAAAGCATCCCAACCAATCCTGGTTGGGGCCACTGCTTGCCTCGGTGGGCTACCTGGCGATGATGTTGCTTGGCTACGTCACTGGTCATGTCCTGGTCCGGATTAACGAGGAAAGCTCGGTCCGCCTGCTCATGGTAATGGGGCTTATCGGCCTGGCTCTGGCCGGCTTCCTGCCCTTCCATCCGCGTCCCGGGGTTATGTGGCTCGGGACCACCGAACAATTCCGGGCGGGTACCGCTCCCCTAGCCATCAAAGACACCAAGTGGGTGGTCAGCTTCATTATTATCGGGATCTACTTCTTCATCCCCTTCGCCTGGATCGTTATTAAAAACCGGAAGGAATCGCAGTCCTTACCCGGATAGTATCTTTTCGGCTCAAAAAATCGGGCGGGTTTTCACCCGCCCTTTTTTTTGATTTTTTCTGTCATTCCTGCCCTTCGGCTTCGCTCAGGATAAACTCCAGCAGGAATCCAGAGTTTTCTTTAAAATTACTTAAAAAGGAATTACATTTGGGAAATTATGCACCTTTCTGGATCCCCGCTGGATTTTATCCCGCACTCTGATGCGGGACGGGGATGACGAGAGAAAAGCAGACATAAGGTTTCCATTTCTAGATCGCCTTGCTGGCTTTCTGGATCTGCTGTTTGGCCTCGCTGACAATCTCCTGGATCAACTCCTTGACCGGCATCACCTTGTGAATAAGCCCGATGGACTGCCCCACGTTGATGGAACCGACGTTCAGGTTACCCTCTCTCCAGATCGTGGGCCCGTGGGTGCCGGCGATCAGGGGCAGGACCTTCATCAATTTTTCCTCCTGGGTTCCGCCGGGTTCGGCCTCGATCTTTAAAACCTCGCGGAGGGTGTCATTCAGGAGCGCCCGGCCCTGGAGACCGATGGCATTGCCGTAAAGCACGGTCTCGTTTTCCTGGCGGCGAATCAGCTCCTTCCGGACGTTGTCATGCACGTCGCACTCGGGGGTGCAGATGAACCGGCTGGCGAACATGATCCCCTCCGCGCCTAGGCAGAGGGCGGCGGCCAGGGCCCGCCCGGTGCAGCAGCCCCCGGTGGAGATGACCGGGATCTTGAGCTCCTCCGCCATCCGCTGGGAGAGCACCATGGTGGCCACGTTCTCGTTGAGCGGATGCCCGCCCTCTTCCACCCCGGCGGCGATCACGGCGTCGTAGCCGGCTTCCTGGGCGTGCTTCCCGTGCTTCACCGCCCCCACCTTGTGCATGATCTTCACCCCGGCGTCGTGGAGGATCTTGATATGTTCGCCGTTCCCGAGCCGGTCGAGCGGTTTTCCCCCGATCTCCACGCCCGCCACCCCTTCATCGGCAATGACATTAAACCAATTTTGATAATGCTCGTCTCCAATCATCATGGCCGGGAGCATGGTCACGTTGATACAAAAAGGTTTTTTGGTCAGCTTGCGGGTTTCCCGGATCGCCGCCCTGAGATCATCCCCGGTCGGATAGGTGGCCGCGGTCAGGTTCCCCAGCGCCCCGGCTTCGGAGATGGCGGCGCAAAGTTTGGGGACGGCGAGGGTGAACATCCCCCCGCACATGATCGGGTATTC
>JAPLJI010000070.1 GCA_026388655.1 Pseudomonadota bacterium | reverse complement strand
CAGAAACAGTGGCAAAAGATGACGGCGGAGGAAAGACTGGAGACCCGCTTCCAAACCTGGCTCAACCCGAAAAACGTCAATTTCGAGAGCCCGGAAGCCCAGGCGGCCTACCAGGCGAGAGTTAACCGGCTGAAAGACGCGATCCAGCTCAAGAAAAAACCGGACCGGATCCCGGTTTACCCCTTGCTGACCTTCCTGCCCGCGCACCTCGCCGGGATAACTTACAAAGACGCGATGTACGATTACGGGAAGGCGATGGAGGCCTGGAAGAAATACGTTTATGAATACCAGCCGGACGCCTACGCGGGCCCCTTCCTGGCCATCTCCGGCAAGCTTCTCGATATCATTCAATACAAGATGTACCGCTGGCCCGGGCAGGGTGTTTCCGAGCGGGCCCCCTACCAGTGCGTGGAGGGGGAGTACATGAAGGCCGAGGAATACGATGACCTCATCAATGACCCCTCGGATTTCTTTCTGCGCACATATCTGCCCCGGATCATCGGGGGATTCGCCGGTTTCCAGAAGCTCCGGCCCTTTTCCGAGATCATTGGGATCACCAGCCTGGCCCAGAACCTGATCTACTTCGGGAGGCCGGAGGTCCAGGAGACCCTCGAGACTTTGATGGTCGCGGGGAAGGAGGCCCTCGCCTGGCTGATAGAGATTTTAAAATTTGAGCAAGAAGTCAAGAGCCGGGGCTACGTGAGCGGGGCGGGAGGAATGTCGGGGGCTCCCTTCGACGTCCTCGGCGACACCCTGCGGGGCACCCACGCGATCATGATGGACATGTACCGGCGGCCGGAGAAAATCCTGCAGGCAGTGGAAAGGCTGGTCCCGATCATGATCAGGTGGGGCGTAAAGGACGCCACCTCCACCGGCAACCCCCTGGTCACCATACCGCTGCACAAGGGGGCGGACAGCTTCATGTCCGACGCCCAGTTCCAGAAGTTTTACTGGCCCACCCTGAAAAAGGTCATCCTCGGCCTGATCGAGGAGGGGTGCGTGCCCATGCCCTTCGCAGAGGGCAGCTATAACCTGCGGCTCAAGTACCTCGCCGAACTGCCCGCGGGGAAGACCGCCTGGTTCTTCGACCAGACCGACATGGTCAAGGCCAAGGAAGTTATTGGCGACCGGATCTGCCTGATCGGGAATATCCCGTCCTCGCTCATGATCTCGGCCGAGCCCCGGAAGGTGGAGGAATACTGCCAGCACCTGATCGAGAAGGCGGGGAAGGGCGGGGGCTTCATCATGGCCACCGGCACGGCGCTGGACGAGGCCAAGCCCGAGAATCTCCGGGCCATGATCGAGTACACCAAGAAGAACGGAAAATACCGCTAGAAGTTTAGAAAAAGAAGGTGGTTGGGTGGCTAGGTGGTTAGATTGTCTAGAAAACCAAACAGCCAGGGAAAAAACAGACCACTGACCCCTCGCAGTGACTCGGGACAAGCCGCCGACCGCGGAAAATTAAAGAAAGAAAGAATGAAGCAGACGAAAATAAATTGAATCCAGTCATCCGGTACCGACAGGTACGACTTGAGAAAAAGCGCGGAGCTGAAAAGGATAAAACTGGCGACGATCGCGATGACGATTAATTTGAATTTGGATACGGGAGATTAAGGCAAACAGAATTTTCGTAAATCGATTTTAGGTTGCGCCCTGGCCGACCCGAGCGATCGCCTCCCTGGCCGAGCCTCGGGCAAGGCGGGCAGGCGGCTCGTTTTTTCCTAACGATCTAGCCACCAAACAACCCAGCCACCTAACCACCGTTCTCTTTTTTCTTTGTTCATTCCGGCCAGCCCCGGCCGATGGATTCGTGCTCGTATTTCAACCTGCGGGCCATCAGGTCGCTGGCCGCCTGGATGGGTTCCTTGTTTTTATAGAGGACCGCGAAAACCTGTTCCACGATCGGCATTTCCACCCCGATCTTGTGGGCGAGCTTTCGGACCGCCTTGACCGTGCTCACCCCTTCGGCCACGGCCTTCATGCCCGCGAGGATCTCGTCAAGTTTTTTACCCTGGGCCAGGGCCAGGCCGACCTGGCGGTTGCGGCTCAAGTCCCCGGTGCAGGTTAAAACCAGGTCCCCCATCCCGGAAAGCCCGGAAAAGGTCAGGGGATTGGCCCCGAGCTTGACCCCGAGCCGGGTCATCTCGGCGAGCCCGCGGGTGATCAGGGCCGCCCGGGTGTTCAGGCCGAGGTCGAGCCCATCGGAAATTCCCACCGCGATGGCCACCACGTTTTTCAGGACCCCGGAGATCTCCACCCCGAGCGGGTCGGGGTTGGTGTAAACCCGGAAGAGGGGATTGGAAAATAGTTTCTGCACCTGTTCGGCCGCCTCCCGATCACTGGACGCCGAAACCACGGCGGTGGGGACACCCTGGGCCACCTCCCGGGCGAAGCTGGGGCCGGAGAGAACCACGACCGGGGCCGGGATTCCCCGGGCCCGGAAGGACTGGCGCAGGATCTCCGTGGGGAAGGAAAGTTTTCTTTCCTCGAGCCCCTTGGTGCAGCTGATCGCGATCACCTCGCCCTTGATCTTCTCGGAGGCCGTTTTGACCACTTTACGAAGAAAGCGGGAGGGGACCACGAAGACCAGGTATCCGGCCCCGGAGACCGCCTCGGCGATATCCGGGGTGGCTTGGATCTTTTTCGGCAGCTTGAGACCGGGGAGATAAAGATCGTTTTCATGCCGACTCGTGATCCTTTCTGCGAGGCCCGGCTCGAAAACCCAGAGGGAAACCTTCTCACCCTTTTCGACGAGAACCTTGGCGAGCGCTGTTCCCCAGGCCCCGGCGCCGATGATGGCAACCTTTTCCTGCATGGTTTAGATTTTGGAGGGATCTGTTTTCAATGTCAATTTATGATTCATAAATTTAAAAAAGAGAAAGTCTGCGCTCCCCCTTTGTAAAAAGGGGGATGGAGTCTCCGACCGGGAGGGTCTACCCTCCGGCCTGTAAGCCATCCCCCTACGGGCTGGAAGCGGACCCGGAGGGGGGGATTTTCAATTCTGTCATTCCGCATCCCCGATCAGGTCGAGGACATGCTTGATGCGGAATCCAGTTATTTTTTCGCCTGGATTCCCGCTTCCGCGAGAATGACGACAAATGCGTAATTATTGAGGACGCCTAATATGGTTTGGTTATTGGGATTTGGTAATTGGTGCTTGACCTACGTTGGTCATTGAAAGAGGGTGGCCCGGCCCCTAAAATATCTACGATGATCGAAACCGTTAACCTGACCAAGCAATATTTCAAGCTCGCCGCCGTCAAGGATCTGAACCTTTCCGTCCAGGCCGGGGAGATCTTCGGCTTCCTCGGGCCCAACGGGGCGGGCAAGACCACCACGCTTCGGATCATCGGCGGCCTGATCCGGCCCACCCGGGGCACCGCCCGGGTCTTCGGATACGATGTCCTGAAGGAGCCGGTGGCCGCCCGCCAGATCATCGGTTTCATCCCCGACCGTCCCTTTCTCTACCAGAAGCTGACCGGGGAGGAGTTCCTCCGGTTCATCGCCCAGATCTGGAACCTGGAAGACCGGAAAGCCAAGATGGAGATGGACCGGCTCCTGGAGGTCTTTGACCTCTCCGACTGGAGGGATGAACTCATCGAAAGCTACTCCCACGGGATGAAACAAAAGCTGGTGATGGTCTCGGCCCTCCTCCACGAGCCCAAGGCCATCGTGATCGACGAGCCTTTTGTCGGCCTCGACCCGCGGGCCACCCGCCTGGTCAAGGATATCTTCCAGGAATACCGCCGGAAGGGCTGCGCTATCCTGCTCTCCACCCATACCCTGAGCGTGGCGGAGGAAATCTCCGACCGGATCGGGATCATTCACCTTGGCTCCCTGATCGCGGTCGGGACCTCCGACGAATTGAAGAAAAGGGTCGGTTCGGGCGACGAGAAACTGGAAGAGGTCTTCCTGAAGCTGACGGCTCCCCTCAAAGAGCCGGAGAAGCTCGATGCGGCAGTATCCACTCCTGCTTAAGCCCGCCTATTATTCCTTCCGGAACCGGACCCGGCGGCTCGAGCCGGGGGCCCGACTCCGCACCGCCGCCCTCGGGCTTCTGGGGATTTCGGTCTGGGGCTTCACTTTTTACGCCTTCGTCAAGGTGCTCCGCTACTTCCAGGGAATCGAGGTCATCGGCCCCCTCCTGGCCGCCAAGCTCCTTTCCATGATCTTCCTGGTGTTTTTCGGCATCCTGATCATTTCGAACATCATCACCGCGCTTTCGACTTATTATCTGGCCGATGAGCTTGATCTTCTGAATCAGGTCCCGGCCGACCCCTCGGCCCTGTTCTTCGCCCGCTTCACCGAATCGCTCCTGGAATCCTCCTGGATGGTGATTTTTTTCGGGCTCCCGATTTTCCTGGCCTACGGGGTGGTGCACGCCTCCCCGCTTTTTTATTACCTCTGGTTTCCCCTGGTTCTCGCTTTTTTCCTTTTGATCCCAGGCACGATCGGGGCGTCGGTGACGCTGCTCCTGGTCAACCTCTTTCCGGCCCGGCGCACCCGGGAGATCCTGCTCTTCCTGGCCCTCCTGATTTTCATCGCCGTCTACCTGATGTTCCGCCTGCTCCGCCCCGAGCGTCTGGTGGACCCGGACGCCTTCCAGAACGCGCTCAGTTACTTCGCCGCCATGAAAATCCCGGCGGCGAGTTATCACCCTTACATATGGGCTACCAACGCGATCCTGCCCGCCCTGAACGGCTGGCCGGGCGGGAACGGTTTCCTGTCCCTGGCCCTTTTGGTGTCCACCAGCCTGGCCTTCGTGGTCCTGGCCGAGTGGCTGCATCAGGGGATGTACCGGCGGGGTTTCTCCCGCTCGCAGGAGGCCAAGCGCTCGGGTTATTTCCGGCGGACCCCCCTGGATTACGTGCTCTCCCTGCTGACTTTGCCCTTCTCGCCCCCCACCCGGGCGATCTTCGCCAAGGAGGTCAAGTTTTTTTTCCGGGATACCACCCAGTGGTCCCAGCTTTTTCTCCTGGCCGCCCTGGTCACGGTCTACCTTTACAACTTCAAGGCCATTCCCCTGGCCCGGGCGGGAATGCCGACCTTTTATGTCCAGAACCTGATCTCGTTTTTGAACCTGGCCCTGGCCGGGTTTGTCCTGGCGGCCCTCTCCGCGCGCTTCGTTTTCCCGATGGTGAGCATGGAAGGGAGGGCCTTCTGGATCATCCGTTCCTCGCCTCTCTCCGCCCGGCAGGTGATCTGGGCCAAGTTCGGGGTGATGATCTTCCCGCTCCTCATCCTTTCGGAGATTCTCATCATTTTCTCCAACCATCTGCTCCAGGTCTCCCGCTTCATGAATTACCTCTCCGCGATCACGATGTTCTTCATGACCTTCGGAATTGTCGGCCTGGCCATCGGGGTCGGCGCCGCCTATCCCCGGTTTGATATCGAAAACCCGGCCAAGATCGCCGCCGGGTACGGCGGGGTGGTATACATGCTCATCTCGATGACTTTCATCGGGGTGGTGGTGGCGCTCGAGGCCCGGCCGGTTTACGTCTACTTCATGTCCTACTTCCGGGGCATTCCCATCACCGCCGGGGATTGGATCGGGCTCTCGGTCTTTTTCGTCGGGGCGGCGGTTTTAAACGTGGTGGCCTTCATCGTGCCGATCCGAATGGGGATAAAAAGCCTCGAAAAAGTCCCGCTGTCCTGAGCGCAGAGCGCGAAGGGCAAAGAGCAAAGCGCCAAACTCGAAACCCGAAAAATGAAACTCGTTAAACGTCTGACGGTTGCGCCCTTCGACTTCGCTCAGGACAAGCGGCTGGTTTAGGTTTACGTTAATCGGTTTGGAACCCTAAAAATGCAATTGGTGTTTTCGAATATTTTGTAGTTGCCCGATTTATCGGGCGCTTTCGAAATACGCCGATCCCCTCAGCGAAGGGACAAGTGAATCGGCAGACTACAAGAAAATCCGCTCGCGAATGACGGGGGAACGGATTCAATCGCATTTTTCGGGTTTAAGAACCGGAAGACTCAACCCGAATGACGAAACGAGCAGCGCAACCCCAACCGAAAGACGATAAAAACTTTGGATTATTTTGTTGTTGATGCGGTGCGGAACAGGCGGGAATTTTGATAGGAGTCGAGCAGTTTCTTCAGGATCACCTTGAAGGAGGCCGCCAGGGGCACGGCGATAATCACCCCCAGGAATCCGAAGATCTTGCCCGCGACCAGGATGGCCAGGATAACCTCGATCACCCCCAGCCCGACCTTGCCTCCCACGATTTTGGGGGTAAGGTAGTAGCTTTCCACTAGCTGGACTAGGGCGATCCAACCCGCCACGAGGGCGAGATGGTAGTCCACCCCGAAGGTGGCGACCGAAAGAATCAGGGAGAGGAGCGCCCCCGCGATCGTCCCCACGTAGGGGACGACGAAGGCGTAACCGGTGAAAATCCCCGCGAGGATGCCGTAGTCGATCCCGATTAAAAAGAGCCCCAGGCTGTAGAGCCCGGCCAGGATCGTGCAGACCGTGAGCTGTCCCCGGATGAAACCGGAGAGGACCGTATCGATCTCGCCGAGGAATTCCACCCAGCTCTTTCGGTAATCGGGGGGGAAGTAGGAAACCGCCTGGGTCTTGATCCGGTCCATATCCTGGAGGAGGTAATAGGAGAAAACCGGAACGATGAAAAGGCCGAAGGCCCAGGTGATGAGGGCGACGGTGTTGGAAAGAAGCCCGAGCAGGAGCCCCGACAGGGGCTGGACCACCCGGGTGGTGTCGATCTGCATTTTCTCCCGGAGGTAATTCATCCCGGTCTGGAGGAGCTCCTGAGCGCTGGTATCGGCCTCGAGATGGGTCCAGGAGATGACGAGGCGCCGGACGCTTTCCACGTAGTTGGGAAAGTTCTGGATGAGGCCGGCGATTTCACGGAAGAGGAAAGGGATGAGAAACCAGAGAGCCAGGGCGACAAGGGCCAGGAAGGGGAGCAGGATGAGCAGGGTGGCCAGAGACCTGGGAACGCGCCTGGCCTCCATCTTGGTCACCACGGGGTCGAGGACATAGGCGATCACCAGGGCGAGAAAGAACGGGCCCAGGACGGTGCGGAGGTAATAGACCGTCAACAGGAGGGCCACGCCGATCCCGATGAAGAAAACCAGGCGGAGGCGCGGGGAAATCTGATTAGAGGTTATTTGGTTCAAGGTTCAGGGTTCATCTTAACGACCGCCCTCCGGGTCGTAGACCCTTACGGGTCGGAGACCGACGGCAGACCGCCGACCGCCGCTTAAGTAAAATCCAAATGCCAAAATTCAAATGCCAAATAAATGTTAAATTTTTAAGTTCAAAGTTTAAGGCATTTGAGCTTGGGGTTTTATTTGTCATTTGAGCTTTGAACTTGGACCTTTCACCTTTGAGCTTGCTTGAGGCTGATGGAGTCAACCAGATCCCCCTGCCAATGCTTCAATATTATCTCATAATTTTTCCGGGTGCTCCCCAGGAGCGAAATCTCGCATTTTTTATAGGGGATCAAAAACTCGCGGAACAGGATGTCGTCGGGCTGGGATTGCTCGATGATTTCCAGGGTTCCCCGGAAAGGCGCCACCAGGGCGCCCTTGATGTAACCGGCCCTGAGCTTCAGGCCCGGTTCGATAAAGGTGCCGGCCGGGGTGATCGAGCCGATGCTGTCCATCCCCTGGCCCAGGCTGACCCAGAGACCGAAGGAGGCCGACTGCCCCGGGTTGAGCCGGGCGTATCTCTTCTGATATTTTTTTACCGCTTGTTCCAGGTTGTCCCCCATCGTGCTGGTGGCCTCCAGGCCCAATTGGCAGTAACCGCGCCAGCCCCCCTGGTTCAGCCAGATCCCGGCGTAGGGCAGTTCCTCCGGGGAAAAGCTGAAGCCGATCGCCTCGCGGGTTTCAGGTTCGAGGGCGGCCACCCAGCCTTCCTTCAATTCCTCGGTAAAGAGTTTCTCCGCGAAACCAGCTTCCCCTTCCAGGGTGCTGAGGTCGACCTTTTTCTCCCGCTTGTCCAGTTCCTTCGGCCAGTTCAGCCAGTTGCCCTGGCGGCCCAGGCGCTCGTCTTTCGACCACCAGACATTCAGGCGGGTGGCGCGGGGCAGGAAGAGCCGGGTGCCTTTCCGGACCTTTCCCCCCGGGGCGACGCTCGCGTGCAGGGCCCAGATGAACTCCCAGGGTTTGTGGCCCTGGTTTTTGATCCGGTAGTCGAATCGGACCCGGGATTCACCCCCGCTCAAACTGATCGTGCGTTCCATGAGAAAAGGAGAGGCTTTCAGGATCCATTCGGTTTTGACCCCGACCCGTTCCGGTTCGGAAACCTCCTCCGTCACGCGGGCGGGAAGCTGCCAGGCCTCGCCGTGATCGGGCAGGCGGGCGCCCCGCCAGTCGCACTCGCCCACCGTGGGAAGCATTTCATCGAACCCGCCGGAGTCGTAGGGGGCGAATTCCGAGCCGTATTCCGGTATTCGCAGCGGGGTGACGGGGCTGTGCCAGGCGAAATCGTTCCCGGTGGGTTTGAAGATCAATTCCTGGATCTTGCCCCCGGCCTCGGGGATGAGCGTGAGAAAAATGTAGTCGTTTTCCAGGATCAGGGCCGGTATCCCCGCGACGGTTTTCCCCGCGAGCAGGCATTCGCCCTTTCTCCTCCCGACTTTCATATTGATCAGGATAACCCCAACGGGGGGAATTTTAAAGGATTTTGATCGTTAGGTGTGAGACGTAAAACGTAAAAGGAAAAATTCTGAAATATGTTTGAACTATAAGTCATCAATTCTGAACTCTGGAACGTCTTCGCTTTTTTCATGAAATTCGCTAAGATGATTTCAGTATCCACGGAAGTCTTTTCGAAAAGAGGCAGATGCCAATGAAAAAATCACTTCTGAAAAGATCCTGGGTTTTTCTAGCCGGAATCGTTTTGGCCCTGGGAATCGCTTTAGCTCCCACCCCGGCGCAGGCGTCTTGGAGTTTCTCGGTTACTTCGCCTTCCGGATATATCATCATCGGGAGCGGGGGAGTCGCCGTCGGGGTGGCAGTGGTCATCGGGTATTTTTATATCTGGGGCGAAGCCCGGTCCTCGGCTTCGCTGCCGCCGGCCCGGGTTGGATTGTTGGATAACCCCGCTGATTTTAAAGATAAAGGTCGGGCTTTCAGCCCAAGACTTGACCTCCTTAGTTATAATTTTTGACCCTTCCCGTTATTTCAGGATATGATATAATCATTCAATAGGGGGAATCCTTATTGAAGGATGTAGAAATAAGGACGCTTCCTTATATTATTAATACAGTTATTAGGTTCACGGTTCACGGTTAAAAGTTTGAATACGGAAAATTCCAATTACATAGCTTCTAAATCTCTTAACCTTGAACTCTGAACTTTGAACTTTGAACTTAAGACTTCAGACTGATTTATATGAATCCCCAGGATTTTAACAATTCGCCTTCCGGCAAAACTATCCAGACCCGGCAGGGATACTGGGCGTATGTCCCCAATACCCTGCCTCCCCCGATAGAATATGATGGCGCCGTTGTCCAACTTATTTCCGAGGCGGAGCGGGCGCTGGGCGAACTTTCCGGGGCGGGGAGTCTGCTCCCCAACCCCAATATCCTGATTTCACCCTACGTCCGCCGGGAGGCGGTCTCCAGCTCGCGGATCGAGGGGACGCAGGCCTCCCTCAGCGATCTGTTTTTCTTTGAGGCCTCAGGGGCGGAGGAATCCACGCGTTCCGATGTCCAGGAGGTTCAGAACTATGTGCGGGCCATCGACTATGGCCTGGAGCGGTTGAAGGAATTGCCGCTTTCCATCCCGTTGCTCTGCGAGATCCACGGAATACTTTTTAAAGGGCTCAAGGGGGAGGATGACCTGCCGGGAGAGGTCCGGCGCCGGCAGAACTGGATCGGCCCCCCGGGGCGGTCGCTCTACGAAGCCACCTTTGTCCCCCCCCCGGTGGAGGAGCTCAAACCGGTGCTGGACGCGCTGGACCAGTATCTCAAATCCAAGCCGGTGGAGCCGCTTTTAATCCAGTGCGCCCTGGTCCATTACCAGTTCGAGGTGGTTCATCCCTTTACCGACGGCAACGGCCGGATCGGGAGACTGCTGGTCACCTTTTTCCTCCGGGAAAAGGGCCTCCTGGGACAGCCGATCCTCTATCTCTCGGAGTTCTTCGACAAGTTCAAAGATGATTATTACCAGAAACTCCTGGGGGTGAGCCAGAAAGGCGCTTGGCCGGGGTGGCTCGAGTTTTTCCTCCGCGGGGTGGCCCACCAGGCCCGGGCGGCGCTGGCCGACGCCCGCAAGATCATCTTGCTGCACGCCGAATATCAAACCGGCCTGGGCCGGACCAAGAAAATCCCCGGGGCGGCCCAGCGCCTGATCGAGGAGGTCTTTTTCAACCCGGTGATTTCGGTCGCCGGTCTCTCCCGCAAGTGGAACCTTCCTTTCAACTCGGTCAAGAAGGGGGTCCAGAGGCTGGTCGAGATCGGGATCCTGAGGGAAACCACGGGCAAAAAACGGGACCGCCTTTTCGTCGCTCCCAAGCTGATGAAGCTCCTCACCTCGCAGGAATCATAGAAAAGCAATTACCAATAACCAAGCACCAATCACCAATCAAATCGCAATGACCAAACCTCAACAACTAAGTTCCAATGTAATAAAACACTTTGTCATTCTGAACTCCGCCCAAGGCGGGGTGAAGAATCTCTCTTTCAACTGAGAAAATAGAAAAACCAGATCCTTCGCGAAGTGTATCCTGAGCCCTTCGAGATCCTTCACTTCGTTCAGGATGACAAAGAGCAAAGGATCTAGGATGACAAAGAGCAAAGGATCTAGGATGGCAAAGAGCAAAGGATCTAGGATGGCAAAGAGCGAAGGACTCAGGATGACATTCAATATTTTTTCCAACGGTATCATTCAAGTTTTTTCTTAAGTTTGGTTATTGGGATTTGGTGCTTGGTTATTGCTGAAGGAAGGGGGGGATTTATGGCGAGCGGAAAAACCCCGGAATACGCGGCGGAGGAAACCTGGCGGGTATTTCGAATCCTGTCGGAACTCGTGGACGGTTTTTCCCTGCTCTCGGGCCTGGGCCCGGGGGTTTCGATTTTCGGATCGGCCCGGACCGGCCGCCGGGACCCGATGTACCGGGACGCCCAGGAGGTGGGGAAAAAGCTCGCCCAGGAGGGTTTTGCCGTGATCACCGGGGGAGGTCCCGGAATCATGGAGGCGGCCAACCGGGGGGCCTACGCGGTGAAAGGCAGGTCCGTCGGCCTGAACATCGCCCTGCCCAAGGAGCAGAAAGCCAATCCTTACCAGAATGTCTCCATGTCTTTTCATTATTTTTTCTGCCGCAAGATGATGTTCGTCAAATACGCGGTCGCCTTTGTCTGCTTCCCCGGGGGCTTCGGCACCCTGGACGAGTTTTTCGAGTCCATGACCCTGATCCAGACGCAAAAGATCGATCCCTTCCCGATCATTCTCTACGGGAGCAAATTCTGGAAGGGGCTGGTCATGTGGATGGACAAGGTGGTGCTGCGCGGCTACCACAACATCGCTCCCTCGGACCTTTGCATCTTCACGGTGGCGGACCATCCGGACGAGGTGGTGGAAGAGGTGAGGTGCTGGCAGGAAAGGATGAAGGGCAAGAAGCCCGGGAAATTCCGGAAGTCTTCAGTTTCCTTCGCGCACCGGATTACCCCCGAGGGAACGCGGGAAGGTCATCACCCCAGCCTGGAAGGGGTCGATGGGCAGATCATAACTTTATAGAAATGACCAATGACTGACGACTAATGACTAATTTCTAATTTCTAATTTCTAATTTCTAATTAAATCCCAATGCCCAATAGAAAAATCAGAAATTAGACATTGGGCATTTTCGAATTAGACATTGATTAGGTATTAGGTCAATTAGAAATTAGACATTTTGATTAGTCATTGATTAGAAATTCGTCATTAGAAATTAGAAATTTCAAAAGGATTTGAGCTTCTCGGCCCGACTATACCCGTAGATTTAGGAGGGCCTTCTTTAGGGATCCCACGTGATCCTTATCCGCGGACATCATGGCCTGAAAAAGCTTTTTATGCGATTCGTCCGGGAAATGCATGGTATTAGCCAGGTGGAACTCGGAAAAAATCTCCTCGAGCATAATCACGTCCTCGAGTGCTTTCCGGATCCGGGGGGGATTTTTTTTCATCCCTTCCAGTATTGATTCGGCTATTTTCAGGGTTTCTTCCACCTTCATTTTTTCCGCCTTGATTTCCACGGACAGTCCTTTTTTCATCCGGATAGCCATCGAGAATTGGCTGGCGTGGTTTTCCTCCTCACCGGCGGTTTTTTCCCAGAGGGCGCAAATACCGGGATCGAATTTATGGGATTGGGCCAGAAAGTGATACATCTCCGCCGCGACTTCTTCCAGTTTTTGGCATTTTTCCAGCACCTGGATATCGCCATAAGAAATCGTCTTGGCAATATTTTCCATGGTGTGTTTCTCTTTCTGATTTAAATCTGCCCCGGGGCGAAGATGGGCGGATGGGTTTTGTTGAATTCCGACCAGAAGGCGCATTTCTCCCGGTTATCCGCCCCCGCCCAGTTGATCTTCTGATCGAAAACGATGGTTTCGGGATGATCGAGCGTGAACGGGGGCCAGGTGACCTGGCCTTCAGGATTGGGATCGCCGGTCCGGGCGAATTTGGCCCAGTAATTCTGGACAATCCGGGAAAGGTACATAGCCTTGGCCCGGTCGTCGGCGCTGAAGAGGAAGCGCATCGGCCAGCGGTCAAAACTCTGGAAAACAAAGGGAAGCTCGGCCCCATGCATGGCGCCCACCGCCCGGTTAAAACGTGTCTCGTCATAATCGAAACGATATAAATAAACGGCTTTTTGATGCGGGGCCACCACCCGGGCGGTGTTGAAGATCGGGCAGCTGATGGACCGGTCCGAAAGGATATCGGCATAGGCGAGCCCGGGATTCGCGTAATTTTCCGCCGGATAAAGCTTGAGAATAGTCTCGGCGTCCGGCCCGTAGACCTGGCGCACCTTGGCGGCGTAGGATTCGGGGGTTTTCACCACCTTTCCCCCGAGCAGAGCCCAGGCCTGGAATTCGTCGCGCGTGCTTCCGAGCATCAGGGGGACATTGTTAAAGTTGCCGGATTGGATGGAAGAAAGGGCGGTCCCGGAAAGAAGGTAATTGTCCTGGTGGATCATGAAGCGCAGGCCCTTCCCCTGCATGGACTCGATGAAGGAGAGCCCGAGCTTTTTCAGGATCTCCCGGGTGCTTTTCTTCCGCAGGCAGGAGAGATCGCCGGCCGGGCAGCCGAGTTCCCGGGCCGCCCACCTTCCTGTCTCAAAACCTTTTTCCAGGGGCCAGGCGATTTCGCACCCGCCGCTCTCGATGATCGCGCGCTGGAAAAGACCCCTGGCCGGGGAGGCGGCCAGGAGGGTACAGACGCTGAATCCCCCGGCCGACTGCCCGAAGATGGTGACATTTTTCGGGTCACCTCCGAAATTGGCGATGTTTTCCCTCACCCATTTCAGGGCCGCGATCTGGTCCAGGATCCCGTAATTTCCGGTGCTTCGGCTCGGGTCCTCCCAGGCCAGCTCCTCGAGGGCAAGGAAACCGAAGGCGTCCAGGCGGTAGTTGATGCTGACCACGATCACGTTGCCGTTGGCGGCCAGGCGGTCGCCGAAATACATGGGGGTGGCCGCCGCCCCGAGGACGAAGCCGCCGCCGTGGATAAAGACCATCACCGGGAAGCTCCCCGGATTTTTCGGGCGCCAGACATTCAGGTTCAGGCAATCCTCCGAGTAGGGCGCCGGGACATGGTTGGCGAATTTATACATGCTGAGTTGGGCGCAGGCGTTTCCCCAGCGGGTGGCGTCGCGCACCCCGTTCCAGGGCGGGGCCGGCGCCGGGGCCTTCCAGCGCAGATCGCCGACCGGGGGGGCGGCGTAGGGGATGCCTTTCCAGAGGCAGGTATTTCCTTCCTTATCAATCGAACCCCTGACCTGGCCGGCGGCGGTGTTTACGGGGGTTTCACAGTTATATCCTTCCCCCTGGCCGAGGGCGGCCCGCTCCGGCCCGGCCGCGCAAGCGGCGATGAAACCGAAAGCGATTAATAGGGAAAAGCGGGTTATGAATCGAAAGCTCATGTCCGACTCCTTATGGGTTTGTTTTTTTCGGTTTGCGGTTTTCTTCTTTTGGCTTTTAACTCTTTGCTCTCTACTACCTATTTTCCCTTGGCTTCGTAAGTTACCTGGCAGAGGTACGCGTTTTTCCCTTCATAGGCTTCCCGTTTGATCGCGCAATTGATTTCCTTGCCCCCCGCCAGTTCGAGCAGGCCCTCGACAAATCCGGCCATCATGTAGACGAAGGGCACGATAATCGGATCATCCCCCGGATCGAGGATGTAAAGCTTGCCCAGACCCGGTTTTTCCTCCGCCACTTTCAGACCATCCATGTCCAAGAAGGTCAGAAAGATCCGGCGAAAACTTTTCAAGCTTTCAAAGGGGTCACCTGGTTTGAGGAAGTTCTTGTAGGTGGTGGGGACGATCTCCAGGGCGGAAAACTTGCCCCACTGCCGGGATGATTCGGGGTTGCCCTGGGCGGCGACTTCGAACAGGGCCTTGATCACGTGACGGGCGGTTTCCCCCGGATACCAGGAGGATTGCAGGAGCCTCTCCTGGAGGATCTTTCGATCCTCGTCGTTCAGATAGGCGTTGAGCTTTTCATTTTTCAGAGATTTGAAAAATTTCACGTATCCGAGCATCAGGCTGCCCTTCATCTTGTTGAAAATCGGCATAATTTCTCAACTCCTTAGTTATTTATTACGCCCCTTAAAGGAATTTTGCAACTGTTTTTCCCGGGGGTCTTTTTAGTGAAAATCGGATTTTTCACTAACTCTCCGGTCTCCCAGGAATATTCGCTGGTCAATTCTATCCGATTTCGCCGGCCACTAAAAATGCGGACCAGGTTTGATTATTTCCGCGGGGATTTCTTATAATAGGCCTGCAAACGTTTTCCCGGGTGAAGTCCGGGGACCAGACCGAGGAGATTTCCAAAGTGACTGAGCCGAATCACGAAAAAACCCCGGGTGATTCCCGCTGGCACCGCGCCCAGTATTTCTTCCGCCGCCGCCGGTTATTAACCATCATTTCGGTGTTGGTCCTGACCGTGATCTTCGGGTTGATCTCGGCGCGCCTCCAGGTCAACAACGATTATGACACCTGGCTCCCGGAAAATGACCCGGTCACCATCCTTTATAAAAAGGTCAACACCCTCTTTTCCGCCTCCGGTGTGGCCCTGGTAGTTCTCGACCTGGGCGACGTTTTCACCCCCGAGTCCCTGGACCGGATCAGGAAGGTCACCGAGACCCTGGAGGGAGTCGAGGGGGTTTTCAGCGTTTTAAGCCTCTCCAACGTCCTGGATTTTCGGAAGGAGGGGGATACCCTGGAGGTCACCCGCCTGGGCGAACGGGCGGGAACCACCCCCGAATCTCTGGCCCGGTTCCGCCAGTATGTCCTGGACCATGAGCTCTACGCCGGCTCCCTGGTCTCCGACGACGGGCGCCTGGCCGCCATCCTGGTCAACATCATGGACGAGGCCGACGAGGTGGTGGTGGCGGAAAAGATCAAGAACATCCTGGAGCGGGAAGGGGATACCCGGAAGATTTATCTCGGCGGGGATCCCGTCTACACGGTTTACATCAACCAGTTCATGAACCAGGACCTGACCCTGGTGGCCCCCTTCGCCATCCTGATGATTCTCCTGGTGCTGTTCCTCAGCTTCCGCACCTTCTGGGGCGTGTTCCTCCCGGTCCTGATCGTGGTGATCGTCTCGATCTGGATCTCGGGGATCATGGTGATCTGCGGCTGGCCGTTCAACGTGATGACCCCGGCGGTGATCGTCCTGATGTTCGCGATGGGATCGGAATACGCAGTCCATGTCCTGAACCGGTTCGCGGGCACGCCGCCGGGGGAGCCCCCGGCCTTCGACCTGGGCCTGCCGATCACCGTTTCCTCCCTGACCACCATCGCCGGCCTGGCCACCTTCGCCCTGACCAAGATCGCCGTCCTCAAGTGGTTCGGCTTCGAGATCGCGATCGGCCTCGCCCTTTCCCTGGTCCTCTCCCTCACCCTCCTGCCCGCGATTCTTACTTATTTAAAGCCCGAAAAGATCTCCCGGCCGCACCTGCCGGACGCGCACCCCGACCTCCTCGGCCTCGGGGCCCGCCGCCTGGGGGAACTGGCCCTCCGCCACCGGCTGACCCTGGTCGGCATCTTTGTCCTGATTATGATCCTGGCCGTTTTCGGGATGTCCAAGATCAGGACCTCGAGCAACATCCTCGAGATGCTCCCGGAGAAAAGCCAGCCCCGCGAGGCCTCCCGCATCCTCCGGGAGCATTTCGGCGGCTCCTATCCCCAGACCCTTTACTTCGAGGGTGACCTCAACGAGCCGGCCGTGCTCCGGGCCATGATCGAGATGGAGAACCGGCACCATTCCCTCGCCGGGTTCTCGGGCTATACCTCCATCGCTTCCCTGATCGCCGAGGAAAATTATGTTTTCAACGGCTCCTATTCCATCCCCGACAGCCGGGAAAAGGTGGCCTCCCTCTGGCTCCTGATCGAGGGCGACCCCCTGCTCAAGAACCTGGTCACCCCCAAGCATCAGAACAGCATCATTTCCGCTTATACCCGCAAGGAGGATTCCACCGAGCTGGAGAAAGCCGCCCTGGATGTGGACCGCCTGATTGCGGACCACGCCGGGCCTCAGCTGGTCACGCTGGACCGGGCCAAGATTTTCCCGGAGGCGGGGAAAGAACTCCGGAAGGTTCAGATCGCCGGGGCGGCGGAGGAAATCGCCGGCTTGGCCGCCTATTACTCCAATTACAAAATCGGCCCGGAACTCATACCCGCGCTCGCGGCCGCGCTGGACCGGATGCCCCGCCTGGTTATTCCACCCGGGGAGATCGACCGGGTGGTTTCGGAATCCCGGAATTTTATCGAAACCGACCTCTTTCTCGCCGATCCCCGGTTGAAAGACGAGCTCAGCGCGAGCATCCGGGGAATCCTCGCGGAGGATCTGGAAGCGCGATCCTGGCCGGAGAACCTGGCCGCCCGGCTCCTCCCGCTCCTGGCCGGACTCCCGTCCGGGGAAGGGGAGACCGCCGCCCGCGACCTGGCATCCTTTCTGGCCGGGGAAATCCGGAAGCTCGAGACCGAGAACGCCTTCCGGGCTGTCGGCCCGGCGCTGCCCGCGGGACTGGGCGAGCATTTCGAAAAGCGCGCCCGGGGGGTTCTGGGGGAGCTCTTCGGCCGCTATCCCTCTTTCTTCAGCCCGAAGCTGGAAGGCCTCCGGATCCCGGATACGGCGGTCGCTTCCCGGAATGAGATCCTCGTCCGGCAGATGGGGATGCCGAGCTTCTACGAGATCTTCGACCGGCTTCTCCTCCAGAGCCAGGCCCGGACTTCCGTCCTGGCGGCGTTTTTCGTCCTGGTCCTGATCTGGATCGGGTTGCGGTCCTTCCGCAGTGGCTTGTTCACCGCCATTACCGTCGTCCTCGCCGATTTCATGGTCCTGGGGGTGATGGGGGCCTTCGGGATACCTCTCGACTACGGGACCGTCCTGACCGGGGGACTGATCATCGGCCTCGGGGACGACGGGGCCATCCACCTTATTTACCGGTATACCAAGACGGGGGGAAATATGCCTGAGAGCCTCGAAATTGTGGGCCGGGGGATTATCGCCTCCAATACGACTACAATGGCGGGTTTCCTCTGCCTGGCCTTTTCCAAGATCCAGGCGACGCAGAACTTCGGGATCGTCAACGGCCTGGCCATTGTCATCGTCACCCTGCTGATCCTGACCCTGATTCCCGTTCTGGTGGTGACATTCCTGCCGGTAAAGGGGGAAGTAAACAGTAAGCAGTAGGCAGCCTCCGGCCCATAGGGCCTACGGCCCGGAGGGTAAGCAGTAAGCAGTAGCGGAATCCCGCCGGGGGCGGTGATCGTCAGCTTTAAAGGAATCCTTTTTTGGAGTGCAATAGCTTGCTATTGCAACGCATCAGCAAGCTGATGCAGTCCATATAAATGTTCGATCCACGGATTTATTCACAACCGCAACCGTCAAACTTGATCCATTTAATATAAATCGGAGATGCTAGAAGGAATGACCTCCAGGGAAAGGGTGCACGCCGCGGCCAGGGGCCTGCCGGTGGACCGCGTCCCGGTTTTTTTCTGGATCAACGCCCATGCCGGCTGCCGGCTCATGGCCAGCTACCGTCCGGGAAGAAGCCGCGGGGTAACCCGGCTGGCGCGGTTCCTCTGGAACCGCTTTGAAAGGCCCGGCGACCAGGAGATCCCGGAGATCTGGCGTTTCCTGCCCCTGCTTTTTGACGTTCACTCCTTCAACTGGGCCAACGAATATGGGCTCGCGCTGGGCGGGGACATGGTGCTGGTCTCCTTTGCCACGCCCTGGCGGTACGCCAGGTATTCCTACCGGGAAGGCCACCTCCGGGTGAAGGATCTTTACGGGGTCGGCCGCGCCCTGGGCGGGGGAATCTATCCCGACGCGGTCGAGCCGGTGATCAAGGATGTAAACGATTTAAGGAATTACCGTCCGCCCGACATCCGCGATGACCGGCTTTACCGGGTTTTCCGGAAATACCGGAAACGCCACCCGGAGGCGAGCATCGCGGCCGAGGTCTGGGGGGTGCAGGATTTCACCGCCACCTCGATGCTCGGGATGGAGCGCTTCATGCTTTTCCTTTACGACCACCCGGAGGAAATGAAGGGGTTTCTCGAGAGGTGGACCGATTTCAATGTCACCGTGGCCCAAAAGAGCGTGGAGGCGGGCGCGGACATCGTCTACATCGAGGACGACTACGGGTCGAACGACCGGCCGCTCATTTCGATGAAGATGTGGAGGGAATTCACCTATCCCGGCTTGAAGAGGCTGGTGGAGGCCGCGCACGAGGCGGGGGCGCTCGCGTGCCTGCATTCCTGCGGGTTCCAGGCGCCTTTTCTCGAGCATTACGCGGAGCTTGGAATCGACATGCTCCAGTCGTTCCAGCCGGGGGCCGGCAATGATTTCGCCCCCGCCTTCGAGAAATACGGGAATCGCTTCGCTTTTGTCACCGGGATCGATACGCAAAGGGGGGAGTCCCTGCCGCCCGCGGAGCTCCGCCGGGAGATCCGGGAGAATTACCGCCGCGCGGCCGGGAAGGGGCGGTTCATCCTCGGCACCACCCACGAGATCCAGTACACCATGCCAAGGGAGAACATCCAGGCCATCTTCGACACCGTCCACGAAATCCAGGAGGGACGGCCAGAGGAGGGATTACGTTGATCGGTTGGGCTGCTCGTGTCGTCAAACGGGCAACGTCAATCGGCTTTTTAACCGCAACCGTAAAATCCAACCGAAACGAGCCGCGCAACCGCAACCGACAAACTTGATATTATGTAGGGGAGCCATTCAACTGGCTCCCTCATTCGGGCGGCAATGGAATGCCGCCCCTACATGGGGATATGTTTTATTTTTGTCATCCCCGCTTCTTTTTGTCATCCCGGCGAAAGCCGGGATCCAGGATTTTAATTCTGGATTCCGGATCAAGTCCGGAATGACGATATAATAATGAACTGGATTCCCGATCAGGTCGGGAATGACACATTAATCGGGAGGGTGACATGAATCTGGATCAAGCCCTGCGGAAGCTTAAAGCCAAGTCCCGGCCGGGGGAGCTCACCGGCCTGGCCAGGTTTGGAATCACCGGGGAGAAGCGGCTGGGTGTGGCCGTCCCGGAGCTCCGGAAGCTCGCGAAGGAGATCGGAAAAGACCACGGGCTGGCCTTAAAACTCTGGAAAACCGGGGTTCCCGACGCGATGCTCCTCGCGGGAATGGTGGACGAGCCGGAAAAGGTCACCGAAAAGCAGATGGACGCGTGGGTAAAGGATTTTCAGTCCTGGGATGTCTGCGACCAGGTATGTTCCAACCTTTTCGACCGGGTTCCCTTCACGGTAAAGAAAATTAACCAGTGGGCGAAAAGCGACGAGGAATTCATCAAGCGGGCGGCCTTCGCCATGATCGCCAGCGTGGCCTGGCATGACAAAGAAGCCCCGGATAAGAATTTCATCCGGTTTTTCCCGCTGATGAAAAAGGCGGCCACGGATGAACGGAATTTCGTGAGAAAAGCGGTCAACTGGGCTTTAAGAAATATCGGAAAGAAAAATCCCAGGCTGAACCGGGAGGCGATCAAGCTTGCGAAAGAAATTCAAAGGATCGATTCGAAGGCGGCCCGCTGGATCGCCGCCGACGCGATCCGCGAGCTCGAAAGCCCGGCGGTGCAGGCCAGGTTAAGGAAATCCTAACCTGTTCAGCTCTTGACCTCTCTTACCCCGTCGGAAATCCGGCAGACGTAGAACTCGGGGACCTTGCCGGTTTCCTTCTGGTAGCCCCGGCTGGACTTGATCCGGAACTCGTCCACGGCTTTCTCGTCCACCAGGCTCACGGTGCAGCCCCCGAAGCCCGCCCCGGTCATCCGGGAGCCGAGAACCCCCTTCAGGGAAAGTGCGTTTTTCACCAGGAGGTCGAGCTCCGGGCAGCTCACCTGGTAAAGGTCCCGGAGCGAGTTATGCGACTCAATCATCAACCGGCCGAATTCCCGCAGGCTGTTTTTCTCCAAGGCTTCCACCGCCTTTACGACCCGGTCGTTTTCCATCACCACGTGGAAACAGCGCTTCCGCACCGTTTCCGGAAGCAGTTCCTGGTGCTCCGCCAGGTCTTCCGGGGTGACATCCCGGAGGGATTTGATTTTCGGCAGCTTCTTTTTGAGGAGATTCACCCCCTCGCCGCACTCCTCCCGCCTCTGGTTGTATTCCGAGCCCGCGAGGCTCCGCTTGACCTTGGTATTGGTGATGACCAGCTTCACCTTTTCGCTCTGAACCGGGATCAGGCGGTAGGAAAGGTCGCGGCAGTCCAGGAAAAGGGCCCGGTCCTTTTCGCCCAGGGCGATGATGAACTGGTCCATGATCCCGCACTTGACCCCGACAAACTCGTTCTCGGCCTTCTGGCAGAGGAGAGCCATTTTCACCCGGTCGAGCTTCAGCTTGGAAAAGGTGGCGAAGATGAAGGCGTTCACGAGCTCAATCGCGGCGGAGGAACTTAACCCCGCCCCCACCGGGACATTGCTCTCGGAAACCGCTTCGAAGCCTTTCAGCTTGAGCTTCTCACCCTGGAGAATCTCCGCCACCCCCATCGGGTAGTTGCCCCAGCTGTCCTTGACCGGCTTGATTTTATCGAGCGAGAACTCGAAGAGATTTTGAAAATCCCGGGAATAGATCCGGACCTGCTTATCCTTCCGGGGCCGGGCCAGGGCGAGGATACTCCGGTCGATCGCGGCCGGGAGGACGAAGCCCTCGTTGTAATCGGTATGCTCGCCGATCAGGTTGACCCGCCCGGGGGCCTGGAACAGTTGGGTATCCTGATCGGAGCCGAATTGTTTTTTAAATTCCTCTTGGAGTTTTTGGATTCGGGGTTCCATAGACAGTAAAACCAAGCGTTTTCAAAATAATTAAATGGATTTTAAACCTCTCCTGACTTTGTTTAATTGTTTGTTAAGTGATTTAAGTCTTTTATTAAATAATTCTTTAAAATATCTTCTCATATTTTTTATTTTTTCATCTTCTTTAGACAACCTGTCGTTGATTTTGCTGATATCTTTTTTTTCCGCTAATTTTTTAGTTCGTAAATCGATTTTTTCTGTTTTTTTATTTATCCGTTTGACTTTCCATTCCTCAGCGAATTTATTGCTCAAATCCTTAGAATGGAGCTTGAATAATTTAGAAGAACACTTATCGCAAATGAATTTATTGAATCTCAGAGGTTTTATATTATTTGAAAATACATGGGTTGACCTATAACCATCTATGGTTATTAGATTTTTATTCCAATAACAGTTGCAAACGGTACATTTAAAAAAATCTAGCCTTCTCATTAATTCAATAATTTTGCTTTCCGATGGCTCAAAAGGGGGAGAGGGGACGATTAATTTTAATTTTCTTTTCTCAGGATTAAGTTCAAATAATCCCACTCTTTCCTTAACAGCAAGTTCCACTTCCTCCGGTTTAAATTCTCTTGGGGCAGCAAGAAAAACCTTATGGGCGAAAACAGATGCCCTTCTAACCTGATCCATATGTCTTTCTCGATAATTTGGAAGATTTTCTTTAACTTCAATGGCAATAATCTCTATTTTTGGCTCGAAATGGTTTCCAATATCCTTTATACCGATAACGTCAGCTATGATTCCACCGATACCTATGTTAATAAACCCTGCTTTTAACTTTGAATTCTTTGAATTTGGGTTGGAACAAATATATTTATAATGTTTCTCTAATGAATATCTGGCTTTATTCCATAATTTGTTTTCTTGTTTTTTCATGACGGTTATTGATAGTCCCTTAAAAATTATTTTCTTAAATCATTATGTGGTTATTTTGACTCTTCAACTTGCCATACGCCTTGGAGGACTTCGCGTTTTATCGGTTCACGATAACCGGCAAGTTTTTCATCAGCCAATTTCAATATTCTTAAGGAGAGTTTCTCAAGTTCGAGAGTAATATTTTTAAGAAGTTCTTCATTAGAAGGCATTTCGATTTTATTCAGTCCTCCTTCGAGCCAGACTTTTAGATAGCGGGCTTCCCATTCGGACGGACAACACAAATATCTTTTTTTAGAATAATAAAGTCTCCATTCGAAAAGGCTTTTTTCAATGCGAATTTCATTGTAATCTCTTGGCCCGGGAAGATCGACTGATTTTCGGGGAGAGCAGGTCAAAATTTTAGATCGATAGAATTCTTCCGGCAGCATGGCCATGATTAGTCTCCGTCTTCGGTAACATTATTTTTAAATTCCTCTATTAATTTCGCGGTGTCAATCCCATCGTGAATCGTTTTTTTGCCTTTGACGCTGGTTGCCTTAGTCAGGCGGGTTTTTACGAGATCAATTACAGCAGAATAGACTTCATTTTGTTCTTCGCTTGTAAGTTTCAATACTTTTCCCATGATTAAATCGTCCAATAATTTCCTATCTTCAGCTTTACATTCATCTTCAACCGTTCCCACGGGACGATCTAGTAAAGACTTAACTTTAGAAAAATCAAAATCCAAGTGCTCAGGGGAGATAATAAACATTTTGCGAATATCGGTCGGATCGACTTTTAGCATTCCTCCACCTCCGCCAAGCCCTCTCCCATACATTTCAAAAAAAAGCCAACCAATGACAGAGTTAAAAAATAACCAAATCGCATGTTGTATTTTCGGGTTTTTTAAACGTATTTCAGTATAACTATTGCTAGATATTGCTTTGGCTGAATTTAAAGTACAGTACAATCGCTCTCTCATTCCGCAAGGGATAAGAAGCTCCGCCGGTTTTCTTGCCTCTAACTGGTACCAGTTCTTTAATGTTTTAATTGCGAAGGTTTTTCCTTTATGAATCTTTTGTCGTTCACCGTATTCAATATAGCCGAGCGCTCCGGGTGGCAATTTGTCCCGATCGCTTTTGCCGGTAGAAAAGAAATACCTATCAATGTGTTTGGACTGAAGTTGAAAGTAATTAAATCCTCTAACCTTCATCAGTCCCGGGTGAAGGTAACGATTCTCGATTTTTCGCTTTTCCGCGATTTCTTTTTTAGGATAAAAATACTCGTTAGCTCCGGTGGCTTTCCCCTCGTTAACCTCACCGAGCAATCTGAGAGGAATCATTTTCCCACGTGCTTTTTGAAGAATAGTAAAAAATATACGGGGGGCGATGATGTATGGTTCCCATTTTGATCCTATATATTTTTCCGCTTTTGGATCATAGCCTTCCGCCCATAGTTCTGACTGCTTCTTGGGGAATATCCGCATATCGTTATTTTCATAAAAGGAATTGTGAGCACCGATGGTATTGATCAAACTTTCCACTTCATCTTTGCGATCCCTTTTATGTTCACGGATATCATCAACGGGCGTTGGAAATAAAACGGAAAGGGTCTTTTTTAGCTGGACAAAGCGGACAAGGTTTTCATTCCTCTCTTTTGAATTAGCACATTTTTCCAGGATGATAATGCAGGTGTTAATATCCGCGTCGGCAAACCATCTTTCGACGGCGGATTCGATGATGGCGATTATTTTAGCGTTGTTAAGAAAGAACTCTTGAAGTCCGGCGCCGTAATCAGCATTGAGCCATGAATTAGAAACAATAAAGCCGAAGCGCCCTTCGTTTTGAAGAAATTTAAAGCCGTGCACGAAAAAGTAGGCGTGAATGCCGGCATTGGCGGGAATATCCGCGAGCTTACGTCCGTTAGGATCGTTAAGAGCTTGCTTGATTAACAAATCCTTGTTTTTCCCCCAGGCTCCCGATTCCTTCTCGTGGGATCTTGTGTAGGGGGGATTCCCGACGATACAGTCAAACCAACGTGGATAAATAATTTCCTTTTCCTCTCTTCCGAGGGTTTTAATCAATCGGTTTCGGTGGCTTTCAGGTAATTCAAATCCACTATGTTGAGCGAACAGATTGAAAAAATCTTCCTGCATGATGTTGGGATAATTCTTTTCCACGCTTAAATCGTTAAGGGCGAGGTTAATCATAGTAAGTGTGTGAGGGAATTTGGCGATATCGTTTCCCCAGACTGTTTTTAAAATCGCTTCGTGGGTTAGACGGTCGTTCATCAGTTTTTTATGGTGATATGCCCGAACCAAAAATGTTCCCGTACCGCAGGCGGGGTCGAAAAGTTTGTCATCCTCATGGCGCATGCAATATTTTAAGATAAGGTCAACGATATTCGGATCGGTGAAGTACTGCCCGAGTAAATGACGTTCGTTTTCCGGGATTAATCGTTCGAAAATTCTGCCGACAATATCAACCCCGATTTTTTCGAAGCGATAAGGTTTTAAGAAATTAATGAGATCTTTGATGGCTTCAACAACTTCCCTATGATCAGGAAAAGCGATCTCTTTATCAATAAACTCAGTATCTCCATAGATTGTTTCATAATCAATTTTTAGGACTTCATTAAAATACCCTTGCAGTTCATGTTGAAGCCTGCCGCCTTTTGTGAGGCTCTCGGGAATTTCTAATTTATCGAGGCGTTCTGGAACCTTTGCTTGTAAGGCGTCATAGAAGATAATTTTATTGACTAATAAATAAGCGGCTTGCCGGGCAACTTTTGCGTAATCTTTTTCAGGTTCATCTGAACGTTCCCAGCCTTGAATTTCCATCCATTTCCAAAGTGATTTGGCAAAAGATTTTTCTTTATGGACTTGATCCCTGATAATTGGCGTATAAAGACGGGAAAGGGTCTTTACCTTTTGCTGAAGGTAGTAAATAAGAAGTTCGTCAATGTTCCGGCGAGGGAGCGCAGCTTTTCCGGTGTGATATTCGAAAAGTTTATTAAGAAATTGTTCGAGCCCGCGCAGAATAGCGCTTTTATAAAAGACATCCTCGATAAGATTTAAATCTTCAATCTGAGATATGGATAGCCAATCCTTTTCTTCTCCTGATTTAGAGTCAAACCAGACGAGTTCTTGGAAATTGGAAATGGCAAAATATGGTGAACCTCTATGAATTGCTTCACTTTGCGTTTTTCCCCGAACATTTAGGGCCAAAAAATCGACGGTTGGTTTTTTAAATTCAATGATACAGATAACGCTTGTACTTTGAGGGCGTTGAAAAATCAGGGCATCGGGGCGTTTTTCATCGTCGCTGGAGGTATCAAAAACGATATCTCCGAATCCCAAGCCCTTTTCATCGCGGATTTTTTTCATCCATTCGATGACCTTTTGGGTGCAGGTGTTTTCGTTATATTGAACTCTGGTAAAAGGCTGAGGAATCCTTTTACTTTTCTCTGGGCTCATAATCTTTCAAGACCTCCTCGACAATTCTACGGGCGATTTCAAAAGCGGCGGCAATGCGATGGACCTTTACTTCCTTCAATCCTTTTATTTGATAAAGCTTCTCAAAGGGCTGATCGGCAAGGCCCTTAAGGGATCCATATTTTTTTAGAAGTTCATTGGCAATAGTTTCCGCGGATTTCCCTTTAATACCTGAGCTAATAAGGATGGCAAGAAGCTCGGCATTATCAAGCTGATCCGCGCCAATTTCGCGAAGTTTACCGCCAGGATGTTTCCAGGATTGTTTATTCTGCGGCATAGAAGCGGCCTTTGAGAATGTCGGATTTTAAGGTCTCGGAGAAAGACCGGCGGGTCGGCTCGAAATCGTAGTATTTCAAATCCGATACCACTTCAAAGTCAATCCGGGCGTCTTCGTCTTTTTCATAAATCAGTTGACCGGATTTGATCACCTCATGCCGGAGAAGCAAGGGAGCATTGTTAAGAATGATTAAATCAGTATCCGGGCGCCCAATCAGATTCTTTAAATCCAGCAAGAACTTGGTTTGGACTTTGATTAAATTGTTTACGGATTGTCCCTGGCCGAGCAAGATGGCGATATCCAAGTCCCGGGCGGAGTCAGGGGAAAGAACTGACGAGCCGAAGAGATAAGCGGCGGAAATTTCATTATTTTTTTGGAAATACCGCTTCAGTTTGTTGATAGGTAAGGAATTCGAACGGGATTTCCCCGGATTTTCCTTTTTGGCAATTATTTTTCTGTTTAAGTTTTTGTTTGACATGTAAGCCTCAAATATTTTAAGCGGACGGACGTCATCAATCGAAGGGCACCTTTAGGTCGGGATCCGGGACCCTGGATTTGTCAGTCAGAACCGCCGGATTTGCCGGAGCGGCCGGCCAGGAGAAGAAGCACCCCGGCCACGACTATGATCGCGCCCCACCAGAGACTGGGATTCAGCTGGTGGAGGGCGGTTACGGTCTCCGGGTGCGAGAGGTAATAAACCCCGGCCCCGGTGACGATCAGGCCGTAAACCGAGAGGATGATTCCCACCCAGGACCAGACCGAAAGCATTTGTTTTTTCTCTTCCATGATTTTCACCAGAAATAAATGTTAAGGATGATTGCCAACACCAGGGAAACGGCGGCCCAGAAAGTGGGACGCTTGAGCAGGGGCGTCTTTTCCAGGTCCGGGTTCGGGGTCAGGCCCTTGACCAGCCCTTCGAGCTCCTGATCCGATTTGGGCTTGGTCACCAGACTGATCAGGATCGTGACCCCGAAGCAGATCAGCCAGGCCCACCAGGCCCGCCATAAATTGTTGCTCATGTCGCTTGCGTTTTGGGAGAAGGTCAGCCAGTAAGAGGAAAACCAAGCAAACTTAAGTCCGATAAACATTAAAAACGAGGATCCCATTCCCGCGAGGAGCCCGTAAAAGGCGGCGGTCGAGGTGGTGCGCTTCCAGAACATCCCGAGGAGCATCGTGGCGAAGAGGGGGGCGTTGACCCAGGAGAAGATCGCCTGGATGTAATCCATGATGGTGTTGAACTGCATCGCCACGTAGGCCGTGACCACCGACAGGATGATGCCGACGATGGTGGTGACCCGGCCGACCCAGACCAGGTGCTCGTCGGTGGCGTCCTTCTTGATCACCACCCGGTAGATGTCGTAGGTCCAGACCGTGTTGAAGGCCGAGACGTTTCCCGCCTGCCCGGCCATGAAGCCGGCCAGGAGGGCGGTGATCCCCAAGCCCACGAGCCCGGGCGGGTAGTAGCGGGCGATCAGGAGGGGGAAGGCGGTGTCGTTCCAGGGCTCGCCGGTGGAGGGATGCGGCAGAAGGTGGAAGCCGGAACCCGCCATCTGGGTGAGGCGCCAGGCGACCAGGCCGGAGACCACGATGATGAAGGGAAGCGCCATCTTGAAGAAAGAAGCGGTGATTGGCGCCAGGCGGGCCGCCCGGAGGTTTTTCGAGGAGAAGGCCCTTTGCACGACCAGGAAGTCCGTGGTCCAGTAACCGAAGGAAAGAACAAACCCCAGGCCGATGACGATCCCCATCCAGGTCACGCCCATGGCGTTCTGAGAAGGATCGGCGGTGGTGGCCCAGAGGCGCGCCATCTCCGGGGGAATCTGCGCGAAGACCTGGGAGAGGCCGCCCATCTCGATCGTGCCCAGGATGGCCACCAGGAAGAGGCCGGACCAGATCAGGAAGAACTGGACGATCTCGGTGAAAATCGCGGAAAGGAGGCCGCCCAGGGCGATATAGACGCCGATGGAGAGGGCGGAGACCCACATGGAGAGATGCCAGTCCCAGCCGAGGATGGTGCGGAGGACCAGGGCCATCAGGTAGAGGTTGATCCCGCTCATGAGGAGGGTCATCACCGCGAAGGAAACCGCGTTGAGCAGGCGGCTCCTCTCGTCGAAGCGGAGCTTCAAGTAGCCGGGCACCGAGTGGATCTTGCTCGAGTAATAAAACGGCATCATGTAGAGCCCGAGGAAGAGCATGGCGGGAATGGCCCCGACCCAGTAGAAGTGGGAGACGAACATCCCGTATTTCATCGTCCCGCCGGTCCACCCGAGGATCTCGAGGGCTCCCAGGTTGGCGGAGAGGAAGGCCAGGCCGGCCATCCAGGAGCTCGACCTTCTCCCGGCCAGGAAGAAGTCCTCGCCCGTGACCGTGAATTTCTTCAGGTACAGGCCGATCCCGATAATGAAGGCGAAATAAATCAGGACGATCAGCCAGTCAACTAGGGCTAAATGAATGACGGCCATAATTCTACCGGTTTCCCCTTTCTGAAAATCGGATTTCCGAAGGTTTCCTGTATAGTACAATAACCCTTAATCCTGTCAAGCCGGTTTTGCCGATGCGCGGGGGGAATTTTTGTCTTTCGCGAGCATATTTTTTTGTAGTTTGCCGATTCACTTGTCCCTTCGCTGAGGGGATCGGCGGTTTTCAAAAAAGCCCGATAAATCGGGCAACTACAGGAAGAGGAACCTGTCACTGGTTTCCGGTTACCTGCCATCTGCTACCTGCTACCTGTTTTCAACTCACATCCAAATGCAGCCCGTCGAAGTAATCCAGGATCCCGCCCCGGGCCGGCTTGATCTGGACCAGCCGGATGGCCTGATGGGGGCAGGCGTTCTGGCAGAGGCCGCAGCCCACGCAGTCGTCCTCCTTGACCCAGACCTTGTCGCCCTTGGTCTTGATCGCCCCGGCCGGGCAGGCGGAGACACATTCGAAACAGCCCTGGCAGGTGGGAAAGGCCTTGGCCACGAAGCCGATATTAAGGAAAACCTGGCGGCGGCCTTCCGGGGAGATATGTTTCAGGTTTCTCAATCCCAGGCAGCAACAGGGGCAGCAGAGGCAGATCTCCAGCAATCGCGAATGATTTTCTTTCGAGATCCCCATGACCCATTGCTCGAGCTTCACGTAGGCGGCCAGGGGAACGAGTTTCATTTCCCCGGCCTTGCGGATATGGGCCTTGGCTTCCTCGATCGTCGCGCCGCGGCCCACGTCGCCCTTCAGGAGGGTGCGGGCCCCCTCGCCCAGGAAGAGACAGCCGAAGTCAATCGGGTAGTCGGTGCAGCCCGTCCCCTTCCGGCAGATGCACTCGTGCATGATCAATCGGAAGGAGGCTTTCTCGATCACGTCATCTATCATCCGGTAGGGCATAACAGCGCTCGGCCGATCCTTGACCTGGGCGTTCAGGGGGATGAGCCGGGTTTGCACCAGGTTCTGCTCGGGCCGGCCGAAAAACCAGGATTCCAGGGTTTTCTGGTACCAGCGACTGCCCCCAAAACGGGAAATCAGACGGTTGGTCATACCTACCGAGCCGGAGATTTTGCCGAAGTCTTCCCGGGTGAAGACATATTCTTCCCCGGCGAGCTGGCTCCGGACGCGTTTTCGGAGCCATTGATTGAATTCCCGGAAATCCTGGAGGCGGCTGCGCTGGGAGCGGGATTGTTTTTTCATCGGTTTTTCCTTTCTGAAAGGGGGTGATTTGCGACCTTCATCCTCGAACATCGACGGGTTTTACGGTGAAGAGAGTATGAATCCACAATTTTGGTGGAAATCCTGTGGAATACCTTGTTGATAGAACTCATAAAGTAGCGAAAATCCATAGTCAAAACCAAATTGAACCAAAATTAAGCAAATGAAGCAGATTCCCGGAAAATCAAGAAGTTACATGAATTTAATCGCACCCCAGGGCTTTCCTCGTCGAAAAAATGTTTGAATTCGAGCCATAAAACCTGATCGTTCAGTGTCAGTGCCGGTGTCAGTGTCAGTATTTTTATCTGAAAATCTAAAAAACCAATGAACACTAGTAAAAATCACGCAGGCTAAAGCCTGCGGCTACCGGTTGCTTCGATTTTCCATTCGTCAATCGTCAATCTACAATCGTCAATGTCTTTTCACGCTGCGGGAATAAAATCAGACGGCCTGATTTCCTCCAAAACCAGGGCTTTGGTCGGACAAACGGTGGTGCAGAGACCGCAGCCGATGCATTTGTCCAGGCTCGCCTCGACCACCTCCTTGCCTTTAGGGATGGCCAGGATTTTCATCGGGCATCGGTCCAGGCAGGCCCCGCAGCCGGTGCAGTCCCCGCCGGCGATCCGGACCCGGTAGCGGCTGGGGGCGGCGGTGCACTTGGCCCCGATCTTCTTCATCAGCACGAGCATCATGCAGCAGTCATCGCAGCAGTTGCAGATCACCTGTCCGATCCCCCCGCGGTTCTCGGTGAGGTGAACCAGCCCGGCCTCTTCCGAGATCCGGATGATTTCCCGGGCCTGGTTCTTGGTGAGTTCCCTCCCGGTTCCCCGCTTGAGGGAATATTCGGCCGCCCGGTTGATCTGGAGGCAGGCTTCGAGCGGTTTCTTGCACCGGTGGGCGGTCAGGCGGCAGGTGCACTTGGTCACGGCCAGGCGCTCGGCCTGGTCGATCATCCGGAGGGCGTCCTCGTAGGGAAGAACCTGGTTCTTGGACTCGATTCCCTGGTTGACCGGGATCACCCGCATGAAGGGGCGGATCTCGCCCGCGTCCATCATCTTGATGAACTCGGGGTACTCGTCGTCCATGTATTTCTGCCAGAGGTCCAGGAACTCCCGGGGCGCCTCGGGCCAGAGGATGGTGCCGTCGTGAAACTGGAGGGGATGGCGGGGCGGCCGGTACTTTGTTTCCGGGCCCGTGCCCTTCTCGAAGACCACCCCTTTCCGGAAAAGGAGCGGGAGCATTTTCCTGACCCGGTCCAGGGGCAGGCCGGTCTTTTCCGCGAGCTCCGCTTCCGTCCCGGGCATGGCCAGGAGTAGGCGGGCCTCGTCCTCGTTCACCAGCATCCGCCAGATCCGGGGGATGTATTTCGACCCGACGATGTTTATTTTCGCGGACAGGTCTTCATAAAGGTTTTCTTCCGCCATGGGTTTCTCCTTTCCGGATGACTACTTTGATAACATAATAATTTGTTCTTTTCCTCCCTTATCTTATCCTCCCCCCTGGCGGGGGAGGATGGAGGAGAGGGGGATAATTAAGTTTATTGGGATTTTCCCCGATAATCCGGGATATTTCAATATCATCTTTTCCCCCGGTTGACCTTCATCCGGAGAAAAGGCAGCCGCCCGAAGAGGGAGCCAGTCCTTCGACTTCCCTCGATAGAGCTTGGGATAAATCACTCAGGATAAATGGAATGACTCCCCTACTCAATGATTGAAACGGAGGAGAATATGAAAAAATGCCAGGCGGGATTCGCGATCTTCTCAATAATGTTTCTATTATCTCTTTTTCTCTTCGGCCTGGCCCCGACCGCGCGGGCGGATTCAATCGACCAGGCGGTGAGCGCCACGATCGAGAAGACGAAAAACTATTCCCCCGCCGATCTCCAGGATCTTACTCCGGCGGAGAAGGCGAAGTTCGAGAAAGGGGAGCCGGTCATCCGCCTGATCAAGGTCGAAGGCGAAGGGGGAGGGGACAAGGAGAATTTCGCCAAGACCGTGGTTTTGCTCGACGCCGACCCTGAAGTGGTCTACGGGGTCCTGATTGACTTGGCCAATTATCCCAAGTATTTCAGCTCGGTGAAAAGGACTGATGTTTTCGAACGGGGGAAGGAAAACGGGCTGGATTACCAGGTTTACCTCCAGCAGGTCCACCTACCCGTGATCCCGGATGTTTACGCCTATATCAAGCTCTTCAGCCAGAAGGTGGACATGAACGGGGACGGGAAAACCGACAAGTATCTGGTCTGGTGGGCTGAGGATGACAGAAAATTGCTTCAGGACGAGAAAGGAAAAGACATCAAGCCCAACCTGAAATACAACTACGGCTCGTGGAACGTTCAGCCCTACCGGGGAAAGTCCCTGATTTTTTACCATGAAATCACCTCGCCCAACTTCTGGGTTCCCAAGATGGCCTGGACCAAGGCCAACACCTGGGTGGGAATCCCGAAGGTGCTCGAGGATCTCGGGAAATCCGCACGGGAGAAAAAATCAAAAACCAACTAAAAGATTATTTACCAGAATTTTGATGGTAATGATTTAGAATAAATCTTCCTGAGTTATTACTTTTTGTGTAAGTAAAGTTTTCACTCTTTTCCTGATCTTTTCTTCTAGCGAAATCGAGGAATTTGGCCGGTAGATTAAAATTAATGGTCGCCGGGTATTAATCGGAGGCTCAACTTGCCAGCCAAATTACTTGAGGGTATCATAGGCAAAATTAGAAATGTTGAAAAAAGGGAGGCGGAAATTATGAGAGCCAAAATTTATCGCGTAATGGTCTCTGCCCTGGTTTTAACCGGGGTGGCGATGTTTTCCTGCCAGAAGGCCGGCGGTCTCTCGAAAGGCACCCTGGATAAGGTCAAGGCCCGGGGGAAGCTCCTGGCCGGGGTCAAGTTCGACTTCAAACCTTTCGGCTACCTGAACGAGACCGGGGTGAGCGAGGGCTTCGATGTGGAGGTCGCCCAGTATCTGGGCCAGAAACTGGGCGTGCCGGTTGAACTCGTCAAGGTGACCTCGGAATCCCGGATCCCCGATCTTCTGGCCGGCAAGGTGGACCTGGTCATCGCCAGCATGACCCACAACCTCACCCGGGAGGCCCAGATCGATTTTTCCACCACCTACTTCCAGGAAGGGCAGTCGCTCCTGGTCCGCCAGGGAGGCGGGATCAAGGGGGTCAAGGACCTGGACGGGAAAACGGTAGCCGCCGTCCGGGGGGCGACCAGCGGGCTGAAACTCCTCTCCTTCGCGCCGCGGGCCCGGCTCCTGCTTTACGACGAATACCCGGCGGCATTGAAAGCCCTGCAACGCGGGATGGTGGACGCCCTGACCACCGACCGGAGCTACTGCGTCGCGGCCGCGGCGGACAATCCCGACCTCGAGGTAGCCGGCCCAGCCTTCACCGTCGAGCCCTACGGGATCGGGGTCCGCGAGAACGATTCCCGCTGGCGGGACGCGATCAACCTGGCCCTGATGCAGATGCAGCTGGATGGAACCTACGAGAAGTTATTCAAGAAATATTTCCAGCAGGCTCCGGCTTTCAAGATCGAGGTTCTTCCCGGAGCCGGGATCTAACAAGCAAAGCGAGGCTCTTAAGCCAAATCCCTCTCCCCGGGCGGGGAGAGAGGAGGGTGAGGGGAAAATTTTTTTAGAATCGAAATAAGCGAGGCGGCAGATGAAAGACATTTTCAAGATCTCGATTTTAGCCATGCTGATCGGACTGGGTTTTTCCGCGGGATCGGTTCTCGCCAACGGAGAAGAAGAGGAGGGCCTGGCAGGTCCGGCGGGCGAAGTGGAAAAAGAAGGGGTGGAGGGAGTAGCCAATCCCCTGGGCCCGGGCGGAGCGGAATTCCAGACCCAGAACCAGACGATTGAATACATCGCGGCCCTGGGGGAGACCGAGGGGGAAACGGCCTATGCCCGGTTGATGGAATTCGCCAACGGTTCCAACCCGGTGAACCGGGCCACGGCCATCCAGGCCCTGGGCCGGCGGGGCGACCAGCGGGCGCTCCCGCAGGTCGTCAAGGCCTTGGGTGATAAAAACCAGACCGTGCGGATGTTCGCGGTCATCTCCCTCCGGGCCTTGAACGCCAAGGACAAGGTCCAGGACATGGAACCGCTTCTGGCCGATCCCGATCAATATGTACGGACCGAAGCCCTCCGGTCGTACCTGGCCCTCAGGGGCGCGGATTCCCTTTACGAACTGACCGAACACTTGAAGGACCCGGAATACCGGGTCCGGGCGGTGGCCGCGGAATGCCTGGGTGAGCTTTCCAAACTGGTCGGGCCGGGAAAGACGACCCCTTACCTGATCAAGGTGCTGGCGGATCCCAACAAAATCGTCCGGATGTACGCGGCCCAATCCCTGGGACAAACCGGGGACCGCCAGGCCATCGGCCCCCTGCAGGTGCTCCTTTCCGATCCCGAGTCGGTGGTCCGGGAGGTGGCCAAGGAGGCTTTGATCAACCTGGGGGTTCCGGCCGTGGCGCAGGTACCGGTGAGGTCCCAGCCGGCCAAGCTCCCGGAGGCCAAGCTCGCCGCGGTTCCGGCCGCCCGCCCCGTGCCCGGGAGGATTCTCGACCTGGTCCAGGATGACATCACCCGGCATTTCCAGCTCACGAGTCTTGATTTCTCGGTTAAAGGCATCCGTCTGGGGGATGAACTCTCCAAGGTCACCCAAGCCCTGGGGAATCCCCGTTTTCAGAACACCAAGAAGCAGACCCTGGATTATCCGGGCCTGAAAATAAGCTACGGGTCCGACCAGAAAGTGACCGAGATCGCCGTCTCCTCCGAAATGGCCGCCAGCCTGCCGGCCGCCAACCGCGAGCTTCTGGGTGACCGGATCGCCCAGGATGAACAATACCGGAAGAGTCTCCTCGGGGCCGAGAGCGAGGTCGAGGAAGAAGAAGTGAACGTGTTCGGGGCGCAATTCACGCAGTTCACCTACAGCTACGGCAACCGCGGGATCAAGCTCAAGATCACCGACGCGAAGGGCAAAAAGAACGTGGCTTTCTTTACCCTGGTCCAGCCGGGGCAGTAAGTAAAAAGTGAAAAGTAAGAATGGAGAAGTACAAGAAACATCTTATTCCTTTTTGGACCATTCTTCTTTATTTATCCCGGCTTGCTTGAGAATCCTTGTTAGGAGATCAACGCTGATTTCCTGTCGGTGAGGATTAGGAATAGTTAGACGCAAATCACCTTTGAGCATATACAGATGTTTTCCCCCCGCGTAAGGGCCTTTAAAACTAAATAATTTAAGTTTTCTTACAAATTCCTGGTAAGAAATGGGACCGGCTTTGGGCATTTACCCGCCTACGCAGAAAGCCAAGGGTTTTACCCGTGGATGAATGCTCTTTGGTGGGTAACCCTCCGTAGCTTCCGACTTTGCCAAGGCTATGTCGGACAGGTTAGCGAAGGAGGGTTAGCTTCGGCGGGTTCCGCCCGCCGTAAGCTTTGTGGAGGTGCCACGGCTTTCAGCCGTGGGGCTCCACGCCACGGCTTCGTTGGTTTCTTTAATTTTAATTGCCCCGAGTTTTGGGATGGGAAGGCCTTTTTTAATACTAACCAATATCCACCCTTCAATAACTTCCTTGAGGTTATTTCGGCATTTTTCGAGCGTATTGCCCGTAGCCCAAACTCCTTTAAGTTCCTTTACCTCTCCATAATAAGGTTCTTCATCTTCAATGATTTCATAGCGCGCTTTTTTTAAGGCTTCCTCAATATATTCCGTCAGCATAAATAGTTACCTCCGATTTAAATAAAATAATATCACATTTCGGCGAGATCAGCTAAAGGAATTAAGGCTCGATAAATCGAGCAACTACGAAAAAATAGCAATATTATTAATCACCTATACTCAAAGCGTTGCTCATTATTTTCGCAGGCTGAAGCCTGCGGCTACGATTATTTTGTCGCTACCCGTAAACGATCCACCAGCAATCTGAAGATCGGGTAAACGATACTGGGGTTCATCCGGATCAGGTCGCGGAAATCCACCCCGCGGATGATCAGGAAATCGGTATTTTCCCGGGTTTCCACCGTGGCGGTCCGGGGCTCGGCGGCCAGGATGGCCATCTCGCCCACGCATTCCCTTTCGGAGAGGAGGGCGACTTGCTTTTGCTTTCCTTCCTCTTCCCGGAGGACCGCCACGCTGCCCGAGACGATCAGGAAAAGCGAATCCCCGGGGTCGTTTTGATGAAAAAGGATCTCTCCCTTTTTCACCCGGACGTCCCGGGCGATGTCCGCGAGAAATTCGAGGTCCTCCATCGCGAGGTGTTGGAAGATTCCCACCCCCTGGAGAAACATGACTTTTTCCAAAACCGTCAACATTTTTTTCTCCTCCATGGTTTTTCCGGAGCGATTTAAAATTTCCACCGCCTCCCGCACCCGCGGATCGGGATCGGATGCCAGTTCCTGAATTTTATCTTTCCACTTCCCGGAGAAAGAATCCGGAAAGAAGGGAGCCGCCAGGATAGCGAAGGCCCGCTCGAAGCGGTTGCCCTTTTCGATCAGGGTGGTCAATTCTTCCCGGCAGGCCTTCCCGTCCACCCCGGGATCGGAAACCGGGGCTCGAGGATCCGGGCGGGGGTCGAGGATCCGCATGACCGCGCCCCGGAGGGAATGGGGCAAAACCTCCTCCAGGGCTTCGAGGGCGCTCTGCCGCTCCGCTTCCGATCCCCCGGAGAGGGAATGCTTGATTTTCTGGGCCAACTGTTCCTCGATCAGCAGGCCGATCAGGGCCAGGATCGTTTCGACTTCGAGATTGATCTGGGTCAACCAGCAGGAACGGAGCGAAAAAGATATGTCGGGCGGGAGACCCCGGTCAAAGCAGGTAAGCTTCCGGAGGGACTCGTCGTGCCTCTGGATCGAATCGGAGAGGAGGGTCGAGATCTCCTCCGGGGAGAGCGGGTTTTTCCCCGCCCGGGCCCGCCAGCGCTTCAGGGCTTCAATCAATTCCAGCCGGGACACCCCGGATTTTTCGAAGAGGGAGATCCGGAGGACCCGGAGAATCTTTTCGTCCCCGAGCTCACCCAGGAAGCGGTAGAAAATTCCCTGCACCCGCTCGGGCAGGCCCAGTTCCAACCAGGACAGTACCTGGGGCGCGAGGGCGGGGCCGCCCTTCTGCAAAATCGAGCAAACCTTGGTTACGTTCGTGGACTGGAGCAGGAAATCCAGGACCTCCTGCTCGAACCCGGGGATCCCGATCCATTCCAGGAGATCCAGGGCGGTCAGCCTCTCCTCTTCATCGTCGGAGCGGATCATCCGCTTGATTTCCTCTTTTAGATCGTCCGGGATCAATGGGAAAAATGATTTTTCTTGTGTAGGGCCCGATTCCCAATCGGGCTGTCCCGGCGCATTCGGGGAATGCGCCCTACTAATCGAAATTACCCCCTTCCAGAGCAGGGCCCGGACCCGGGGTTCGCTTTCGATTTTCAGACGATCCGAACATACCTCTCCGATTTCCGCGGGCCGGAAAGCCAGATAAGCCCGGGCGGCTTCCCTCCTGACCTCGGGGCTTTCATCGCCCAGGAAATCCTTCAGCCCGGGGAGGAAAGCCGGGTCGCCGAGGCGGACCGCGGCCCGGATCGCCCCGGCCCGGGTCCGGGGGTCATCCGAACCGGAAAACCCGGTCAGGCGGCGGAGGAGGCGTGGGGAACCCGTGGAGAGGGCCAGCTCCATGGCGAAGCGGGACGCCCGGGGGTCGCGGCCGGCCAGGAGATTTACCAGGTAATCCTGGCCGGCGGGGGTGTTGATTTTTTTCAGGCTCCTGATGGCATGAAGCTTGAGCTCCTGGTCATCCCGGGCCAGGTTCTGGGAGAGGAGAGTCAGGTAGTTTCTCCGGAGGGGGAAGGCCGAGAGCAGGAGCCAGAGACCGGTGAGGAGAAAAATCCCGACCAGGCGGAGCTGGTCGGAAAGATAGGCGACCCCGAACATCAGGAAGAGCCCGGAAAGCCCAAGGGCCACCGGCCGCCCCACCCCGAGGATGAGGGACCGGATCTTGCCGCGCACCTCCGCGGGAACCGAGCCGAGGAATAAATTCCCGGCGCCGTCGTTAACGGTATAGAGGAAAATGTCGTTGGTCACCCGGGTGGCCACGGTTCCGAAAAATCCGGCGGTGGTGGCCATGATTCCGCTGAAGCCCAGGAGCCCAAAGGGGTAGAAAAGGTAGGCCAGGCCGACACCGAAGAATTCGAGCACCCGTCCCAAGGCGAACAGGTTAATCAACAGGGCGGGAAGATAGGCCAGGCCCTGGAGCAGGCCGTAAAAGGCGGTCAGCCGGTCCGCCTCGGGAAAAGCGAGGGCCGCCACCCGGTTGTATTCATACTCAATCAGGTAGGTGATGAAAATGGAAAAAACCGTCGCCACGAAAAAATACTGGACGAACCGGGAACCCGCGGTGTAGCGAATGCCCTCGCGCAGGTCCTGGAGCGGCCGGGTAACCGAGCCCAGGAGGCCGCCGGAGGAAGGGAAGGCCGTTTCCTCGCTCCTCCGGGCGGGCTCACCGGTGCGCAGGGCCAGACCGCCGGCGCAAAGCCACATGGCCCCGAGCAGAAACAGGGCATTTTCGGTATGGATCTTTTCCACCCCGAGTTTCAGGCCGAAGCCGGCCAGGACCGCCCCGACGAGACCTCCCGCGGCCAGGAGGGGAAAGGTCTTCTTGGCCTCCCGGACGGGGAAGAAGGCCGCGGCCAGGTTCCAGAACTGGGTAATGAGGAGGACCGTGGCCACTTCAATCCCGATGAAGAAAATAATCGGAAAGATATTTCCCCCCACGGAGAAGCGCCCCAGGAGCGCGAGCGTTCCCAGGCTGAACGCGGTGAAGGAGAGGACCCGGTGCCGCTTGATCCGGTCCACCACACCCGCGAAGGCGAGCGAAACCCCGACGGTGAAAACCGCGTTCAGGACGTAGAGGTAGGGAAGACTCTTGATCCCGATTGTTTGGAGAAGGAAGGTCAGGCGCAGGCTCCGCCCGATGGTAATCCCACCGAAGATCAGGAAAAGCAGGAGCGCGAGTTCCACCACCCGGGAATTATCATCCCTCTGGGCTCGGCGCGGGTGATTGGTCAGTGGCATTTTTTCACCAAATGCTAAAGGCTTGAGAGGAAATATTATTCCTGATTTTCAGGCGGATTCAAAGGGCCAAATCATATTTGAGCCCCGGGATTCGACGACGAAGTGGCTCAGGTGTGATGAAAAGCAGTCAAGTCTTTGATTTTTATGGAATTTATCAAATATGCCTCAACTTGGTTCAAATTGGTTCCCGGCCAGTATTTTCGCGGCTCCCAGAACTTTACCCACAGGCTATTCAACAGGTTTTCCACAAAACTTGTGTAAAACCCGGCTCCGGCGGTCCGGCTCCGGAAAAAGCCGCTTGGTATTTGAAAAAATCGTAAAAGTGTAGTATTCAGATGAGGAAGCAAGGTGGTCTTTGTTGGCGCAATTACCATGACAACGACAGAGTCAGAGATAAAAATTAAGGGGAGTATTTTCCTGATCTTCGTCAAGATTATCCGCGGTTCGAAGGACGAGCGCCTCTACCGTTATCTTAATGAAGAAGACAAGAAAATTATTTCCGGGAGGGTTTTCCCCTCCGGCTGGTACCCGATGGATACCTTCTGGCATTGCTTGAGAGCATGCTACGAGGTCTTCGGGGAAAAGAAACCCAAGAACGCCCGGGAGTGGGGCCGGGTCATGGGGATCCAGCTTTTGACCGGTACCTATAAGGATGTTCTTCCCACTGCTAATACGGATCTTCCCTCCGCGGTGAAAACCTTTACTTTGATCTCCAAGACCTTTTTTTCCCATTCCCATTTCGAGCTGGTTTCCTTGGAAGGGCGAAACGCCAAGCTCAAGCTAACCCAGGTCTCCGACAATTCCGCGGCGATGATTTTTTATTTCATCATTTGCGGGTTCCTGGAGAAATATATCGAGCTGGCCGGGGGGAAGAACTGCCGGACGAATTTTTCGGAAATGGTCGAGAACGATAACAAAACCGTGGTTTTCGACGCGAATTGGGAATAAATCAGGATAGAAAATGACGAATTTCTAATTTCTAATGTCTAAATAAATCCCAATGACCAAATTTCCAATGACTAACCTGGAAACCTTGAGTTTGGAAATTCAACATTAGTCATTGATTGAAATTTGCAAATGGTCATTAGGAATTTTCAAGTTGGGCATTGATTGGGAATTCGTCATTAGAAATTTCTTTAATCTCCTTTCTTCTTCCACTCCTCGGGCGAGCGTTTTTCATATTCCGGCGCGTAGCGGGCCTTGAGGTCTTTTTTCAGAACCTTGAGGGTCATTCCGTAGGGCATGTCCGCGGCGGGGATGATCTCGACCTCCCGGGGAGCCCGGTAGGCGGCCAGCTGGTCTTTACACCAAGCCACGAGTTCCTTCGGGGTGGCTTCGGCGGAGCTCGACCAGAATTTCAAGGTTTGGTATTTCAGCGGCTCCTCCAGGTGGATCAGCTCCAGATTCTGATCGAATATCTCGGCCAGGCGGTCCTGGAGATTGGCCATGGTGAGGCTCTTGGTCAGGGCGAAACGGATTTTTTCCAGCATCGGATTCCCCTCCATATTTTCAGTGAGACAATCTACAACCGAAGGAAATGAAATTCAAATTTGACTCAAGAAAATATTCGTTTTTCTCGATCCTCGTTTTACGAGGATGACGAAGGGAGGAATGGATTCTCTCCTATGGGGTAATGACGAAAATGATGGGATTTATCGCCCAAGCGGGAATGCGGGATTTGAGATTTTCGCTTTTTTATCAGGAGAAGATGAATTATATTCATATCGGCTGGCCGGCATAGCCCAGAGGACTTGAATTTTATATAACTTCGGTATACTTGATTAGCCACCATGAAGACCAGAGATCTCATCTTGGAGATTGGAACCGAGGAAATCCCGGCGGGATATCTACCCCCGGCCCTGGAAGCCCTGGCCCGGATGGCCCGGGAAGAATTCAAGAAGGCCCGGATCGG
>JAPLJI010000135.1 GCA_026388655.1 Pseudomonadota bacterium | reverse complement strand
ATTTTTTCCCCTCGGCAAATATTTTTATGGAGTGCATTAGCCTTGTCCTCGAGCCCTTCACTTCTTGTCATCCTGAGCACGTTCACTTCGTTCAGTGTAAACTCCGCGAAGGATCTCGGGTCGTTCAGGGTAAACTCCGCGAAGGATTGCTAATGCAATACATCCCGCATGACCCCCCCCTAACACCTTCTAATAAACTGCGGAAGATTTTATTTATCCACCTGGGAGCGCTGGGTGATTTTTTACTGGCCCTTCCGGTGATCGCCGCTTATCGAAAACCGGGAGGGGAGACGGAAATTGATATCTGCGCCAGCGCCGGAATCCGCCAGCTGGCCCTGGGCTGGGGAATATTCACCGGGGAGATTGACCCGGAGCGGAATGATTTCCATCGTTTATTCCTGCCGGAGGTGTCGCTTCCCGGGGACCGGGCCGGGATTTTTTCGAGATACGACCTGGTTATCACCACCAGCGCCAATCCGGAGTTGACGGCCAATTTACGAAGCTTGGCTTCAAGGGTTTTGTGCCCGGAGAAACCGGGATCCTCGCCTTCCCGCCACCTGCAGGATGTTTATCTGGACTGCCTGTTGCTCCCCGGCCTGCGGGCGGAAAGAAAAATGGTCGAACCTACGCTTCTCCCGCCCGAGACCTGGACTTCACGGGGCCGGGAAATCTTAAAACCACAAAAGCCGGGCCGCACCTTGATCATCCATCCGGGGAGCGGAGGGAAAATCAAATGCTGGCCGCTTTCCTCTTACCTGGAACTAGCCGAACGGGCTTCCCGGATCGGCCTGTTCCCATGCTTCCTGCTGGGACCGGTGGAAAAAGAGAGGCCCGAGATCGCGGATCTCAAGAATTCCACCCGGTTCCCCGTGCTTTCCGACCTGAGTCTGCTTGACACCGCGGCGGTCCTGGTCCAGGCGGGAATTTACGTCGGCAACGATTCGGGGGCTACCCATCTGGCGGCAATTCTCGGAATCCCGGTGATCGCGATTTTCGGACCTTCCGATCCCGAACGCTTCGGGCCGAGGGGAAGTTCCGTTCGTATTATGTATCTGGATTACGAGTGTTCTCCCTGTCACCCCAGGGCCGGGGAAGGATCTTTATCAGAGTGCGGAAAAAATCGGGCCTGCCTCGGGGAGATCAAGCCGGAGATGGTCGCAATGGAAATAGAAAAATTGCTAACCCGTTGAAGCGGATATTCATCTTCCTTTTCGTCATTCCCGTCCCGCATCAGAGTGCGGGATAAACTCCAGCGGGAATCCAGTTCTCTTTTGTCATCCCCGCGAAAGCGGGGATCCATAATATGTAATTGGATTTAATAAAAAAATGGGTCGTGCGGGGTTCGAACCCACGACCCCCGGATTAAAAGTCCGGTGCTCTACCAACTGAGCTAACGACCCTTTTCTTAGGGTAATAATATAGCCAGCGTCGAGATGAATGTCCACCCGTTTGAGGTTGAGTATTTCGCCATCTAGTAAATTTGAATTTATTACTTCATGGTAATAAAATGCGGGCTAACCTAACTATGAAAAAACTGATCCCAGAAAAGCTGAAGAATCCAGAAGGAATTTAGGGAAGGAAAATGAGAAGGTGATTAAATAACGGAACTAATTTATCCTTCGAAGCTTTTACGAAGGAGGGCGGAACTACGTCCCGCTGTTGGGAAGTTCGGAAAAAGGTGGAGAAAATTATCGCAAACAGCAAGGTAAAGACCTGACCATAGGTTTTCACCAGGGCTTTATACGCGTCTGCATATGTCATGATATATCCTCCTGATAATAAATTTAACCGCTAAGGGGCATATTTGTATCTTTTCTTTATTTTCCTGTTAATCATGTTGCCGAAGGAACGCGTGAGTCCGGGGAAATACTGATCGCTCAATCTCTGGATGCCGAAATATTGGGTGGTTAAATCAGCGATGAGCTGGCCGTAATTCTGCGGGATCGGCCTGCAGTCATTTCTCAGCGCCATCTCTATAGCGTTGCTTTTGCATTTCGGCACGCAGTTGCCGCAGCCGATGCAGCGCGTTGACTCGAATATCAGTTTTTTCCCGAAAACATGCAGGGCGCCCATGGGACAGGCCTTCGCGCAGTCGCCGCAGGTTTTGCATTTTTTAACATCGTGTTTAACAATATAACGGCTGTTCACAAATGTGGCGGGCATGTTATATCTGCTCAGGGTCGTAAATCCGCCGCAGCAGCACACGCAGCAGTTGCAGATTATAAGAGGGCGCTCAACATTGTCGGCAAAATGTATAAGCCCGGCCTCCTCTGCCCTGTCCGCGGCTTCCAGGATTTCCTCCTTCGAGACCTTTCTCCCGTAGCCGTTTTTAATATCCAGCATTGCCATCGGGCCGAGGTGCATGCATACGTCCTTCGGCTTGCCGCACCCCTCGCCGATAAGCTCCTTCTGGTTTCTGCACGCGCACATATGCGACAGGGAAAAAACCTCGTGCTGATCTATTATCCCGCGCACGAGGTCTCCGGGCACTGCTCCGATATTATTCTTAACGGCCCTTTCAACCGGAATAATCCTGAATGTGGTATTATCTCGTCTGATAAGATTGGGCATATAGCCTGACGTGAGAAAATATTCATCAAATAACTTGGCAAAACGTTTCGTCTTCTCTGAACTCGGATTTGTCCACATAAAGGATTCAAAGAGCCCGGGCACGAACGCTAATATCATGTACTTCCGCGCGGGGCCGTCCCCGTAATAATGAATCAGCCCCTTTTCCGCCATGCGGTCAAGAATCGGCCGCATCTCTGCCTCGGGCCGTTTCACTAGCTTCGCTATTTTCGCCGAGGTTTCCTGCTTCATGGGGAACCTGCTCGCGATACTGGCCTCCTCCTCGGTAAAGAGCAACTCAAGAATCTCAAGAAGGAGATCGTTGATAACGACCCTGAGCGGATATTTATTGAACCTCTTTGCCAGCTGGTGATGCGCCTTTGTTATCATATGGCCTCCAGTTTTTTATGATTTCCGATTAACAGTCAAGATAGAGCTGTTTTTAACCGTGAACCATGCACTGAAAACCGTTAACTCTAATATTCATATTTTACCGGCCTGCCCTCGCGCATGGTGCCGGCGCCGAATGCTTCATCCAGAAATGCCGGGACATCGTCGGGCGTGGTCCATCCCCATGTGCTTGTAATCCGCATGTAGGATATGAACCATTCGCCGCCTGTCTGTTTGAACTTCGCCTCGTACATGCCCCCTGTTAAAAGATGCTTCACGACAGTAAAAAGATAGGCGCTCAAATCCGCGGAGGCGCAGTCCCTGTTCACGTTCACGGACACGTTTGCCGTATGATGGCGATGTATTATCCCGACCATGCTCGCATAGATCGGTTCAATTTCTGCGCGTCCGTGAAACTTCATGTTCTGGCCGGCGCCCGGAGGAAAGTTCATGAGTTCAAGCTCGGCGTCCGGCGCGAATATCTTTAAAACTTCGTCCGGCCTCTCGCCGTCAACAGAATAAAGATACTCGTTAAACCTGCTGACGCAGGCCTCCTTGGCCTCAAGCCGGGCGAGACGCGCTTTTAATTCACTGATCTCATTTGACATAAATTACCTCCTTTTCGAATTATTATATATCGACCATTCCGGTTTTACGGTCGAAATTAAACAAAAATTTTTATCTGGCCTTAAGCCCCAGTAAAATCAGATCGGTAAGCGAATCGAGAATATCATGGGTTTTGTAAATATCAAGCCCGAGGTAATAAAGATAGTGAAAAGACCTTATCAGGCTGTCAAGAATATAGGCAACCTTCTCGTTATCTACCTCGCGCAAAGAGCCGTCTTTCTTGCCCTTCTCCAGTATTGATTTAAGCGTTGTTTCGGAAACCTGCAATCCCTGCTCCTTCAGGATCTGATCCATATTTTTCCGGTCCACGATCCGGAAGCGGTCGCTTTTAAGCAACTGCTCGCGGATGGATTCGCTAAGTAGAGAGCATTCATCTGGGGTGGGATCTTTTTTGCAATCAAGACCGAGGACGGCTAGGAAAATTTTCTTCTCGCCCGGATTTTCTTGAGGCTGGGCCAAAACGTTTGGTGCTGGGAAAATCGAAAGAACGAAGGAAAAGATGGTTAACCAGGTCAGGATTTTTTTCATTTTGAGGGAACCAATTGTTCCTAATTTGCCTGATTATATCAAATAATTATTTCAAAAGGTAATTTCAAAAGGTAATTATAAATAGTCATTCTTGGCGGGTTTGAATTGAGTTTTTATCCCAATCAAAAAAACGGCCGGGATTAAAAACCCAACTAATAAAACCTTTTCCATCTCCGCCCCTCCGGATGCCTAATGGGACATTTAAAGACAAACGACTAATCCCTGCCTAAAACGGAACTAATTTATCCTTCGACTTGTCCCGTTTATCCCGAGAGATTTCGAGGGAAGCTTTAGCGAAGGAGGGTGGAACTTCGTCCTGCTGTTGGGAAGTTCGGAAAAAGGTGGAGAAAATTATCGCAAACAGCAAGGTAAAGACCTGACCCTAGATTCTTGTTCAAGAAATTCAATCCGCGGAAACCTCAAGTGATTTATCGAGGATGTTCAGATAATCCTTCTCCTTCCCATCGGTGTAATCCTTAATTATGTATTCAATCGCATATAAATATAAAGTTCCCTTTTCCAGGTTTTCGATCCCATCCATATAGAATTCCACGTTCGGCGATTGGCCCGGGACGAATTCCGGTGGGTCCGGCGCCAGGTCGTCATCCACGTAATACAAGCGGCTTTTGATCGGGCTATTTTGAAAAGATCCGTCCGGCATCCGGTTACTTATCATCCGGAGTAAAAATGCCCCCGGCGGCCCCGAGATCAAAAACCAGGTACAGGGTTTGCCTTCCAGGCTCTTTTCGGCCTCGTCCATCTTCCCGTCAATGTTGAACCAGCGATTTGGATCAATTTCGGTTTTTATCCGCCAGCCGTGCAGGTTCTGATAATCGGCGCCTGCCCGAGCCTTTATGTAGTCGATCAGTTTCTTGAAAGTCTTAAGCGAATAGGGGATTTTAATTCGGATGGGAACAAGACTGATATTCTCGTAAAAAATATTTTCTACCGCCGCCGAGGGGGTCCGGAAGATCCCGATAAATTTAAGCGCATTGCGGGTGCGGCGGATCACGCGGATGGGGCCGTCCTTATATAAGGAAAGTTCCGAAATAAAGCTGTTTTCGGTCAGCGAAAATTTTATTCCAATCAGTTTCACCTCCTCACGGATCTTCATCCGATCCACGATGTTGGGGGAGCCGTGGATGCTGAGATATCCCGGAGCGATAGGCAATGCCGCGGGAAAACCCATCTCGTAATTTTGGGTTTTGATCCGCCCGCCGGGTAAGACGTACTCCACGTAGTCCCGGTCGGAAAGGGGCGGCTTTCCCGAAAAGGAACCAAGATAGACCCAGGCTTTTCCCCCATCAACCGGATCCCGGAGCATAATTTCGTCCACGGCCAAAGCCCCCGGGGGGGAATATTCCCTATTAATCCGATCACCCGCATCTCGGGCCATAAAAGCCAGCTCGTCATTATTATCCAGGTTGCCGTCGTCATCATCTCGCTCGGGTTTCAGGTTGGTATTTTTCAGCTCGGGCGGAACCTGGGTCAAAACCCAGTCCCCCTCGGGGTTGATCTCGTCAATCTGGAAGGGAATGGGCGCCAGCTTTCCCTGGTGGAAAGCGAAAAGCCCGAGCTGCCCGATATCCCTGCCGAGATTCTTCTTGAGGATTTTCCCGTGCACCACGACGAAATCTTCCACGCGGGTGAGGGTCTTCTTTTCCAGAACTAAGCCCTGGGAATCCGCCGGTCGGGCATCTCCCGTGTAAACACCGGAGATAAACACCAGGACACCGGTAAGGAGGATTAACTGCCGAAGCCAAGACATTCTATCTCCGCCATCTCAGCATAATAATCAAGAAGGCCTCCGGCCAATTTGATTTTGTTGACCTGGTCGCGCAATCCACATTCCACATTCAACATTCGTTTATGTCCGGTGTCAAGATTTACCTTTTGCCAGCCATGGGTTCAATGGTTCAGCGAATTCTAGGGTCAGGTCTTTACTTTGGTGTTTGGCAGGGGTAGGATAAAAATATGGCCAGACCATTGAGGATTAGTTATGAGGGCGCGGCGTACCATGTGACCGCTCGGGGCAACGAGCGGAGGAATATTGTTATTGATGACGACGATCGGAGGCGTTTTGTCAAGGTTCTTCTGGATGTGGTTGATCAGTTCGGGGTGGTTTTGTATGCCTGGGTATTGATGGACAATCACTATCATTTATTGTTGGAGACTCCGAAGGCGAATCTTTCGCTGGCGATCCGGCATTTGAACGGGGTATATACGCAGGGTTTTAATCGTTACCATAAGCGGGCGGGGCATTTGTTTCAGGGGCGCTTTAAATCCATCCT
>JAPLJI010000036.1 GCA_026388655.1 Pseudomonadota bacterium | reverse complement strand
TACATCACCAAGCCCTTCAGTCTCAAGATCCTGGTCGCCCGGGTCCGTTCCGTCCTCAGGCGGAAGAAAGGCCTAGCCCAGGTCTCGGAAGGGGTGGTGAGGGTTCATGATCTGGTAATCGACCCCGCCCGCCACGAGGTGAAAGTAAAAAATAAACCGGTCGAGCTCACCGCCACCGAGTTTCAAATCCTCCGTCATCTCGCCCAGAAACCCGGCCGGGTTTTCACCCGGAACCAGATCATTAACGCCGTCCGCGGGGAAAATTACATCGTCACCGACCGGACGGTGGACGTGCAGATCACGGGGCTCCGGAAGAAGTTGAAAACCGCCGGGGAATACCTGGAAACCATCCGGGGGGTGGGTTACCGGTTTAAGGATTAAAGCATGGTCAGGAAGCGCCGATTCCTCTGGCAGATCTACCCGGTTTTTCTGCTGATCATCATTCCCTGCCTTTTCCTGGTGGTCTGGTTCGCCACCCGCACCTTAAAGCAGCTTTACCTTCTGGAAATATCCTCCGCTTTGGAAGCTGAAGCCCGCCTGGCCGCCATGTCGCTGGAAAACTCCTTTGTCACCGGGGAATCCTCCGGGGTGGAGGCCATCTGCCGGGAGATGGGAAAGAAAACCAAAACCCGGATCACCGCCATCCTGCCCTCCGGGGTGGTTATCGGGGATTCGGATGAAGATCCCGTCCAGATGGGCAACCATGCCGACCGTCCGGAGATCCGGGAGGCCCTCGCGGGCCCAACCGGGGTCTCCATCCGGCGGAGCGCCACCCTGAAAAAAGAAATGATTTATGTGGCCATCCCGGTCCGGAAAGGGGAAGCCGTCGCCGGGGTGATCCGCGCCGCGGCACCCCTGCTCTCCGTTTCCCAGATGCTCCGCTCGGTCTACTGGAAAATCACCCTCATGGGGTTGGGGATCGCGCTCCTCGCGGCGATCGTAAGCCTGATTCTCCTCACCCGGATCAACCGGCCCCTGGCCCTGGTCGAACGGGGAGCCGAGCGCTTCGCCCGGGGCGAACTCGGATACCGCCTGCCCCAAACCGGACCGGAGGAAATCGCCAACCTGTCGAAAACGATGAACCGGATGGCGGGTGACCTCCAGGAAAGGCTGGCTACAATCTCCGCCCAGCGCGAGGAGCTCGAGACCATTCTTTCGGCGATGGTGGAGGGGGTCCTGGTGACCGATTCGGAAGGGAAGGTCGTCCGCCTGAACCAGTCGGCAGCCCGGATTCTCGCGGTGGAGCCCCGGGAGTCGGAGGGGAAAACCCTCGAGGAGGCGGTGCGCAATCCCGAAATCCAGCGCCTGGTGGCCGAGACCCTCTCCCGCCGGAAACCCACCGAAGGGGAAGTCGTTTTCTTCAACGGGGGCGAGCGTTTCCTCGCCGCCCAGGCGGTTCCCCTCCCCGCCCGCGGAAACGAGCCCGGCGGGGCGCTGGTGGTTCTCCACGACATCACCCGGCTGAAGCTCCTGGAAAGGGTGCGGCAGGACTTCGCCGCCAATGTGACTCACGAGCTCAAGACCCCGATCACCTCCATCCAGGGTTTCGTGGAAACCTTAAGGGGTGAGGTCGGCCCCGAGGAGGCCAAAAGGTTCCTGGAGATCATCGCCGGGGAAACCGAGCGCCTGAAGGCGATTATCGATGACCTCCTCGCCCTCTCCCGGATTGAGAAGGAAGAGGGCAAAGGCGAAATCCAGTTCCAGACCGTTCCGGTCCTCGAGGTCTTGAAATCGGCCCAGAAAGCCTGCGCGACCCTGGCCCGGGAGAAATCCATTCTGGTCGAGATCGAGGGCGACCCCGGGCTCTCCGCCCATTTGAGCCCGGATCTCCTCGAGCAGGCGATCGTAAACCTGGTCGATAACGCCATCAAGTATAGCGAGACCGGAAGCCTAGTCCGGCTGGAGCTCTCCCGGGAACGGGATGAGATCCTGGTCCGGGTCCGGGACTCCGGGATCGGAATCCCGGCCGAGCATCTGCCCCGGATCTTCGAGCGCTTCTACCGGGTGGACAAGTCGCGGAGCCGGAAGCTCGGGGGCACCGGTCTCGGGCTTTCCATCGTCAAGCACATCGTCCAGGTCCACGGCGGCCGGGTTTCCGTCGAGAGCGCCCCGGGCCGGGGAAGCGTCTTCACG
>JAPLJI010000103.1 GCA_026388655.1 Pseudomonadota bacterium | reverse complement strand
CTGGTTTCGGTGGCGGTGGATCTCGGGGGGCGGCCTTACCTGGTGATAAATTTATTCGGCCGGGGGGAGGCGGGTCCCGACCGTTACAGCGCCAAGGCCGGGGAGTTTGACCTCAACCTCCTGGAGATTTTTTTCGCCGCTATCTCGCAGAAACTGGGAGCCAATCTCCACATCAACCTGCATTACGGGAGCGATCCCCATCATATTGCCGAGGCCGCTTTCAAGGCCTTCGCCCGGTCCCTGATGGAGGCCACCCGGGTCAATCCCCGGATCCAGGGCGTTTTGTCGACGAAAGGAATCATCTAGATTGCGGATTGCCGAATGCGGATTGCGGAATGATGAATTTTGACTTCGGACTTAGAACTGGGGACTTCGGACTGAATTATGATTGTTTTTCCCGCGGTTGACATCCAGGGGGGAAAAGGGGTCCGGCTTTACCAGGGGGATTTTGCCCAGAAAAAGGTTTACGCCGATGATCCTCTCGCCCTGGCGAAGAGATGGGAAGGAGAGGGGGCGGAGCATCTTCACCTGGTGGACCTGGACGGGGCCCGGCTGGGGAGCCCGGAGAACCGGGATCAGATCCTCCGGATCCGGAAAGGCGTCCGGATTCCGATCCAGGTCGGGGGTGGCATCCGCACCCGGGAAGATGCCCGGGTTTACCTCGAGGCCGGTATTGACCGGATAATCCTGGGGACGGTGGTCTTCAAGTTTCCCGAGCGTTTCCAGGAAATCAACGGGGCTTATCCCGGGCGGGTGGCGGTGGGGATCGACGCCGCCGGCGGCAAGGTCAAGGTCGAAGGCTGGCAGGAATTGACCGAGGTTTATGCCTGGGACCTGGCTCAAAAAGTGAAGGGATGGGGCGGGAGCCTGATCATTTTTACCGACATCAATCGGGATGGAACCCTGGGCGGGCCCGATCTCCAGACGTATAAGAAGTTCGCCGAGAACATTAACATGAAAGTGATCGTAGCCGGAGGAATTTCCAAGGTTGAGCATGTCCAGAGGATCAAAGGGCTTGAAAACCTTGGCATTTTCGGATTAATTATCGGGAAGGCTCTTTATGAGAAAACCATTGATCTGAAGGAGGCGATCCAGGCGGCAAAGTAGAGAATTGCGAATTCGGAATGCGGCCTCCGGCCCAGTAGGGCTTACGGCCCGGAGGGAGTGCGGAATTCGTAATTCGGACTTGGGACTTAGGACATATCAATATCTTGTGTTTATACACAGCTTTATCCACAACATGTGGGATTGTATGGTGTAACTAATGGAATTTCCTCAAATAAAGTTCGATGAACGGGGTTTGGTCCCGGCCGTCGTCCAGGATATTAAGGACGGGGCGGTTTTAATGGTCGCCTATATGAACAGGGAATCGCTGGAGCTTACCCTCCGCACCGGTTTCGCGACCTTTTACAGCCGCTCGCGGAAGAAACTTTGGAAGAAAGGGGAGGAATCCGGGAATGTTCTCAAGGTAAAAGAGGTTTATTACGATTGCGACGGGGACTGCATCCTGGTCAAGGCCGAGCCGGCGGGTCCGACCTGCCACACCGGGAACCGGGCCTGTTTTTATCGGAGGTTGGAAATGTAGGGGCGGCCCTCAGCGGCCGCCCAAGAAGGGAGCCCGTCCCTCGAAGTTGCTCGGGATAAATAAAAGGGCTCCCCTTGATTTGGAAAACAATTGATTTTGCCCCCTCACCCCACCCCTCTCCCTCGAGGGGAGAGGGAATGGGAGAGGGTGAAATTGTTAATTTGGACAGCTAAATTTGGATAGTTATGGCCAAGGAATTTTTTGAGATCGCCTTTATCATTCCCTTCGCCTCCCGGGTTTTCCCGAAGATCCGGTCATTCCTGAAAATCGTCCGCACTCGTTTTAAGCAAGACGAGCTTCTCGAGATTCATATCTACAGCTGGATCGGGGGGAACAGTGTGGGCGTGGTCTTGCGGTTCAATTTTGAAAGCTTCATCCCGAGCATGTTCAAATGGTTCGCCAGCTGGATCCAGGAATTGAGAATGGAGATCATCGAACTTGAAAATTTCGGCAAGCAGGAAAAAGAGGCGATGTTGAAAAAGTTTGAGATGACCTCCGACGCTAAATTTACCGGGCAGTATAATCTTGATCATGCCCTGGATGAAATCGAAAGCCGGTTTTCCCGCCAGGTGGGAATGCGCCGCGAACAGCGGCTGCCCGTCCGGCTCACGATCAAGTTCCGGACCGGCAAGGCCCTGGCCCGGGAATACTCGGAAAATATCAGCTACGGGGGGATTTTCATCCGGGGAAGGACGGATCTTCCCCTCCGGTCCAGGCTCGAAGTGGTTTTCCAGCTTCCCGGTACGGATGAGGAAATAAAGGCGGTCGGCGAGGTGGTGCACATCGTTTCCCAGGAAAAGGTTGACCTGATCGATGGGGACCGGGTGCCCGGGTGCGGGGTTCATTTTGTCGAGTTTATCGGGGACGGGGAGACGCGGCTCAAGGATTATCTGGAAAAGATGTCCTCGTTCACCCCTGAGGATTGGGACAATCTGGAAAAATAAGGAGATCGTAACCGATGGAATTTGATTTTCAAGCGCTGGACCGGATTTTCCATCCCCGGGCGCTGGCGGTGGTGGGGGTTTCCAACCGCCTGAACAACGCCGGGGTGATGTTCGCCGAAGCCAACCGGGTCCTGGGCTTTGCCGGGCCGATCTACGCCATCAATCCCTCCGGGGGTGAGCAGGTCAAGGATTTTCCTACCTACCGGACGGTCCGGGAGATTCCCGGCCCGGTTGATCACGTGATCATTTCCGTTCCGGCCAAGTTTCTGCCCGAGGTGATCGCGGACTGCGCGGAGAAGGGGGTGCGGTCCGCCGCCATTTTCACCTCCGGCTTCAGCGAGACCGGGGAGGATTCCGGATGGGAGCTCGAGGAAAAAATCCGGAAGATCGCCCGGGAAAGCGGTTTGCGGATAATCGGTCCCAACTGTATGGGGATATACTATCCGGCCCAGGGCCTGGGTTTCCGGTCCGATCTGCCCCAGTGGGAGGGCCAGGGGAATATCAGCTTTCTCTCCCAGAGCGGGGGGCTGGCCTTCAGCGGGATTTTTCTCGGTCAGCGCTGCGGCCTGAAATTCCAGAAGGTGGTGAGTTACGGGAACGAGACGGATTTGAGCTCGCACGAGCTGATCGATTATTTCGCCGAGGATCCCGCGACCGGGATCATCCTGGTTTACATTGAGGGCACCCGGGACGGGATCTCCCTGGCCCGGGCCCTGATCCGGGCCGGGCGGAAGAAGCCGGTGATCGTGCTCAAGGGCGGGTTGAACGAGATCGGGATCCGGGCGGCGGCTTCGCATACCGGGGCGATGGGCGGAAAGCGGCCGACCTGGGAAGCGATCCTCAAGCAGGCCGGCGCCCTCCAGGCCGGCGGCCTGGAGGAACTGATCGAGACCGCGATGACTGTAAACCGCCTCCCGGCTTTTACCGGGCGGCGAATGATCATGGTCTGCATGAGCGGCGGGGTTTCGGTCAATTACACCGACCGAACCGCGGACTGGGGATTCGAGATGCCCGAACTTTCCCCGGAAACCACCAAGAAGCTCCGGGCGGCCTTTGACGCCCCCGGGACCAGCGTTAAGAACCCGATCGACATGGCTTCTTCTTATATCAACTTTTTCATCTACCCGGATATCTTCCGGGCCCTGGATGAAGATCCGGATTGCGACATAATCATGCTGGTTTTTACCATGGAGTATTACATCTACGCCGAACGCTTCGCCCCGGGGCTGGTGGACACCACCGTGAGCGCCTTTATCGAAGCCCTGAAGGCGGTCAGGAAGCCCGTGGTGGTGGTATGTCCCTCCGTGGTGGAGGAGGAAAAGCGAAACCAGATCCAGCAGACCTTCCTGAACGCCGGTTTTCCTTCCTTCCTGACGATCGACCGGGCCCTGAAAGCGCTGAGTCTGACCCGCCAGTATCATTCAAAAAAAGGTTCGCCGGCCGGCCGCGACAGCCGGGTCCCCTAGCTTTAATTGCTGATTGACGATTGCGGATTTCAGATTGCGGGATGAAAATATTAATGGCAGCCGCAGTCCACAGCCTACGAAAATCACGTCAAATGTAGTGGTCGAGCTTGCTCGACTATTATTTTCGAATGCTTTGTAGTTGCCCGATTTACTTGTCCCGACTTCAGAGGGATTTATCCCGATACGGGAGGGATCGGGCTTTTTTAAGAACCGCCGATGAATCGGCAAACTACAAAAAATTCCGCACACGAATGAAGGAGAAACGGATTTAATCGCATTTTCCAATTTTATGGCCAGACCAGCGCGCATCACCATTCTCGGCGGGGGGCCAGCCGGCCTGGCGGTGGGTTATTACGCCCGGAAAAAGGGAATACCCTTTACCCTTTATGAAGCCGGCGATCGGATCGGGGGCAATTGCATCACCCTGGAAAAGGGAGGTTTTCTTTTCGATTCCGGGGCTCATCGCCTCCACGACCAGGACCCGGAGGTTACCGGGGAACTCCAGCGGCTCCTCGGGGAAGATCTGCAGGAGATCTTCGTCCCCAGCCACATCTATCACCGGGGAAAATTCATCGACTTTCCGCTTTCTCCCTTGAATCTCGTTAAAAACCTCGGGTCTTTTTTCTTTGTGGGGGCTGCCCTGGATTTGGCTCGCTCCCGTTTGCGGCCGGGAAAGCCGGACGGAAGTTTCCGGCAATACGCCCTGCGGACCTACGGGAAAAAGATCACGGACCTTTTCCTGAAGGATTACTCCGGAAAATTATGGGGCGCGTCCTGGGATCGGCTGTCCGCCGAAGTGGCCGGGAAGCGGTTGAAGGGGTTGAACCTGAGAACATTCGTGACCGAGGCCCTTTTCGGCCGCCGGGCCAAAACCAAGCACCTGGACGGTTCATTTTATTATCCGAAAAAGGGGATCGGCGCCATTTCCGAGGCCCTGGCGGAACAGGCCGGGAAGGAGAATATTCGCACGGGTTCGACGGTAACAAAAATATTCCACGATTATAAAGTTATCCGGGCCGTCGAACTGAACGGCCGGGAGGTGATCGATACCGGGGAGGTGGTCAGCTCCCTTCCCCTCAACCTTTTTACCCGGATTCTCGAACCCCAGCCGTCGGCGGAGTTGTTGGGCCTGGCCCAGGGCCTGCGCTATCGAAACATGATCCTGGCGGCCTTTTTCCTCAATCGGGAGTCGGTGTCTAAAAGCGCCACGGTCTATTTCACCGACTCGGAAATCCCCTTTACCCGGTTTTATGAGCCCCGGAACCGCAGCCGGCTGATGTCCCCGCCGGGGAAAACCTCCCTGGTGGTGGAGTTTCCCTGCCAGCCGGAGGACCCGGTCTGGAACCTGGAGCCGGACCAGATGGTGGAGGAGGTCCGTTCTCCGCTGCTGCGGGTCGGTTTGTTCCAGGAGGAGGAGATCATCGATACCGCGGTTCATAAAATCAACCAGGCTTATCCGATCCTGGAACTTGGCTACGAGGAAAAGCTCGAGAAAATCTTCACCTTTCTCCGGGGGTTTGGGAACCTGAGATTAACCGGCCGGAACGGCAGGTTTGTTTACGCCTGGATTCACGATATGATCAGGTTCGGACGGGAAATTGTCGAGGAATACGAGCCCGAAAATTAACCGGTTGCGTTGGGACAAATCAACAAATCACCAGCGTCCCGTAGACGCAAAGTACGGAATTCCCAATGATTAAAATCCGGAAAAAACAATTGAATCAGCCGGGAAAAGTAACTTTATGATTTATTTAAATTTTTTAATCGCGCTCCCGATTGTTGCTTATTTGATTTCCTACCTGTATCTCGCCCATTATCACGGGAGCCTGCTTCTTTTCAACGTGGTTATTCACGAAAATGGAAAGTATTCGTTACTGCAAACCATATTTTACGCTTCCCATTTTCTCGGTCATATCCCCGTCCACACCGTGCTGGCCTTTATCTTCATGGGGTATTTCCTGGGTTTGACCGGGAAAAGCCGGAACCCTTATCCCCCCGAAACAAGCAAAAAACTGGCCTGGGTTTTGATGGTATTCCTGGTTCTTTCCCTGATCTTGAGCCTGGTCCTCTTCGGTGCCCGCGAAACCTTCAACTTCATCGCGGGGAGGACCCAGGGCAGGGGGGTGGTCGGTGATGGAGGGTCCTGGGACCTGCATCTCCCCAGCCTGGCGCTGCTGATTTTCTTTGTTCCCGTTTACCTCTATCTCGTCTTGAAATATTTCCAGGTTAATCTGGAGCCCAATGCCAGGGGATTATTTTACCTGCTCGCCGGTTTTCTGCTCCTGGCCGGATTCAATTATCTGTATAACCGGAATGATATTTTTATTTTAATGAGGATCTGGACGGATCCACGTTACCTGGCGCACGGGATCAGGGAGCTGGCGACGTTTCCGGTGACTTATTTTCCCGTGCCGCTGTATTTCATTCTGAAAAGAGAGAAGAGCGCCTTCAGCTCCACCGGGGAAAAAAAGCACTGGGTTTTGAAATTATTCCTGCTGGTTTTTTTCGTGATCTTCCTGGCGGGGTTATCGTACGAGGTGTGGGCGGCGCTTAGCAATGGAATTGGAGAACTGGCGCAAAAACCGGCTTTTGCGCACGGCGGGCGGCTCGGGATCCCTTACCTTCTAGCTTCTCATTATTTTGAGCACTTTCTGGATACGGTTTATTTCACGCTCCTCTGCTTGATCATGTATGGACTGGCGGCGAAATCCGTGCCGTAGAACCAGCCGGAATAAATGAAAAAGAACCGCGGGGCGGGCAAGTATCGCTGGCTGTCCCTGGGAACCGGGATCGGGATCCTGGCTTTACTGGTATATTTCGCCGGTTTCGAGAGGTTTATCGGCGTTATCAGAAGGGCTTCCCCGGGATTGATGGCCGCCGCGGTCCTGGTTTACGCCTCCTCCTGGATTTTCCGGACCTGGAGATTGAAACAATTGACCCGGCCTTCCGGAATAAATCTCCGGGTATTTGATTTGTTTAAATACCACATCTCCGGGTACGCCCTGAACTCCTTCCTGCCCGCCAAGCTGGGGGACGCGGCCACCGTCGTTTATCTGAAACTGGGAGGAATCAATCTCGGCCGGGCGGTGGCGATAATTTTCCAGACCCGGATCCTGGACCTCCTGGCCATCGTGCTGCTGTCCACTCCGGCGGTTATCCTGGTTTTGGGAAGAAGCGCGCCCGGATGGATTGTCACCACTTTTATCTTCTGCGCTCTGATCGTCGCGGCGCCCCTGGTGATGGTGGCTTTGGACCGGAAGAGGTATACCGTCCGTATTTTCGAGAGGCTGGGGAAAAAATCCGGGAACCGGATGTTCCAGCTGGCGGCGGAGAAGGCCGGGGATACCTACCAGGGTTACCACGAGATCGTTTCCGACCCGCTGTTGCTGGCCGGATCGATTTTTTTATCCCTGGGGGCCTGGGGGGTGGAGGGCTCGGCCGGTTTCGTGGTTTCCCGGGCGGTGGGGGCCCAGGTTTCCTTTCTCCCGGTGATCCTGGCGGTGGCGATCGGCAATATCGGGAAGGCCGCCCCGGCCACGCCCGGGTCGGTGGGAATCTATGAAAGTATTTTTGCCGCGGTCCTGGTTCTGTTCGGGGTTCCCTTCGAAATGGCCCTCGCGGTCGCGATTCTTGATCACCTGTTAAAAAAGCTGTTCAACGTTACAGTGGGGGGACTGGCCACGATCAGGATCGGGATCCGCCCGGACCAGATCCGGAAAATGGTTGATGACCAAAGCCCACAGTAGAAATCGGAGCCCGTTAGGTTAAAAGCAAAGGATCATTTCCAAGGTTATTCAGACGTCAGTGGAGACCAGGGTAATTTATGGAGAAGCGAGCGATCATCGTTGGCGCGGGGCCGGCCGGATTGACGGCGGCCCACGAATTGCTGAAAAAGACCGGGATCAAGCCCTGGATTTTTGAAACCGACGCCGTTTGCGGGGGCATTTCCCGGACCGTCAATTACAAAGGGAATCGGATCGATATCGGCGGCCACCGGTTCTTCTCCAAATTAAAGCCGATCCTGAAATGGTGGCTCCGGATCCTGCCTCTGGAAATGAGCTTGAACCCCGGGCCGGAGGGGCCGGGCGCCCTGGAAAAAGAGTTGCTCGCGATCGCGGGCGAAGATTACATTTCCCCTGGCTCGGACCGGGCGGAAGCGGTAATGCAGGTGCGGGACCGTCTCTCCCGCATCTTTTTCATGAAAAAATTCTTCGACTATCCGCTTTCCTTGAAAATGCAGACACTCAAGGATCTCGGCATCGGCCGGGTCGTGCCGATTACCGGGAGTTATCTGCGGGCCCGGGCTTTCCCGATCAAGCCGGAGAAAAACCTGGAGGAATTCTTCATCAACCGGTTCGGACGCAGGTTCTACCAGATGTTTTTCCGGGAGTACACCGAAAAGGTCTGGGGGGTTTCCTGCCGGGAGATCGGAACGGGGTGGGGGGAACAGCGGATCCAGGGCCTATCCCTCTCCCGGGCGATTTTCCACGCGCTGAAAGGCCTTTTCGGCCTGAAGATCGAGCTGCTCAAGACCGGTTCCGAAACCAGCCTGATCGAGCAGTTTCTTTATCCGAAGTACGGTCCCGGGCAACTTTGGGAAGCGGTCGCGAAAATCGTCGAAAGCCAGGGCGGAAAGATCACTTATCGGCATCGGGTCGTGGGCGTGCACGCCGAGGGCGACCGGATCCTGGCGGTCCAGGTCCGGGACGAAGAGAGCGGCCGGATCCTCCGGGTCGAGGGTGATTATTTTTTCTCCTCCATGCCGGTCTGCGATCTGATCCGGGCCTGGGATGGAAAAGCGCCGCGGGAAGTCCAGGAGGTTTCCGACCGTCTGGCCTATATGGATTTCCTTACGGTCGGGTTGCTGCTTAAACAGCTCCGGGTCAAAGGGAAAAACCGCCGCGAATCCCCGGCGGGGCTGATCCCCGACAACTGGATCTACGTGCAGGAACCGAAGATAAAAATGGGCCGGATTCAAATCTTCAACAACTGGAGCTCGGCCCTGGTCCGGGACCCGGATACGGTCTGGCTGGGTGCGGAATATTTTTACCGGGAGGGCGACCCCGAGTGGGGAAAAAGCGACGGGGAACTCATCGAGCTGGCGATCCGGGAGTTGACCCGGATGGGCCTGGCCGACCCGGAGGATTATCTGGACGGGGTCGTGGTCAGGATGAAAAAGACTTATCCGGGTTATTTCGGATCCTACGACCGGTTTTCGCTGGTGCGCGATTTCACCGACGGTTTCCGTAACCTGTTTCTAATCGGACGGAACGGGATGCACCGCTACAACAATCAGGATCATTCGATGCTGACGGCGATGACGGCGGTAGGCAATATCCTGGAGGGCCGGACCGACAAGGACAACATCTGGCAGGTCAACACCGAAACGGAGTATATGGAGAGCAAGGTAACCTTCGTGGAAAACCTGACCGGTGTTTATCAGCAGGACGACAATGTCTAAGGCGGACCATTGACCTTGGAAAAGCCGTCAAATCATGGCCAAAGGAACAGCGCTCCGGCTCTCCTCCTTTCGATAATTATCCCCACCCGGGACAGTGAAACGACCCTGGGGGAGTGCCTGCGTTCCATTCGGGAGAACGGATATTCCAACTATGAGTTGATTATCATCGACGGGGGAAGCCGGGATCGAACCGAGGAAATCGCCCGCGCTTATACCGATAAAATCATCCGGCAAAGCCCCGCGGGCGGAAGAGAGGAAGCGAGAAACCTGGGTTATTTACAGGCGCGGGGGGAGATAATCGTTTGCACGGATTCGGACAACGTTCTGGAAAAAGGGGCGCTGGAAAAAATGTCCCGGTATTTTTTATCCCATCCGGAGGTGGACGCCGTTACCGGAATGAATACCAGGGAAACTCCGGCGGCGAATTTCGCCTCCCAATATAAAAACCTGTACCTTTATAAAAATTTTTCCCGCCTGCCCCCGGAGGTGGATTTCCTGTATGGGTCTTTGTACGGCGTGAGAAGAGCGGATTATCCCCTGGCCACCATGTGGGTGGACGATACCGCCCGGGGCCAGGAGCTGGCCAGGAACAATAAGCGGATCCGCTTCCGGCCCGAGCTTAAAACCGTGCATTTGAAAAGGTACAACTTGGCCTCTCTGCTGGTTAACGACTTCCTGATCCCCTATGGCTGGGCGCGGATTTTCATGAAGTATCAGGGCTGGCGGCGGTTGCTCGGCGCTCCCCGCCGCGGGTATAGCCACGTGCCGCCGGATCAGCTCGCCAGCCTGATTCTGTCGCCTTTTCTGGGAGTCACCGCCGCCGCCGCTTTTATTATCCCGGTTATTTTCCCGCTCGCCTTTTTGCTCGGATGCCTGTGGCTCTATCTCAACCGTTATTTTCTCCGGATCCTGGCCGGGGAAAAGGGCTTCGTCTTCATGCTCGCCGGCCTGGCCTTCACCTGGGTGGATCATTGCGTCATGCTGGCCGGGGTGACGGCGGGCGTAGGCGTC
>JAPLJI010000039.1 GCA_026388655.1 Pseudomonadota bacterium | reverse complement strand
TTTGTTTTGACATTTGATCTTTGAAATTGCTCCGGGTTTAGAGACCTTCCACGATCGTGGCGATCCCGATGCCGCCGCCGCCGCAGAGGGCGAAGATCCCGTATTTCTTCTTGTTCCGGTGTAGCCAGTGGCACATCTCGTTGAACCAGAGCACTCCGGAGGCGCCGATCGGGTGTCCGAGCGCGATGGCTCCGCCGGTGGGGTTGATCCGCGGATCGGACATGTCCACCCCAAAATGCTTGGCGAAGGCCATGGGCGGGGAGGCGAAGGCCTCATTCCATTCGAGACAGTCCATCTTGTCAATGGTCAGGCCGGCGCGCTTAAAGGCCTTCTCCATCGCCGGGATCGGGGCGGTCAGCATCAGGTAGGGGTCGTCGCCGGCTATGGCGGTGGAAACGATCCGGGCCAGGGGCTCGAGCCCGAGCTGGGACGCCTTTTCCTCGCTCATGAGCATGCAGGCGGCCGAGCCGTCCACGATCTGGGAGGAGTTTCCGGCGGTCACGGTTCCGCCGGTGGGCTTGAAGCGGCCTTCAAGCTTGGTGATATCGGCCAGGGCTTTTTTCGGATCATCGAGGCAGATCGGGCGGATGGTTTCGTCAACATCGACGGTTACGGAATTTCCGGCTTCATTGGTGAAGGTGAAGGGGACGATGTGCTGTTTATAGAAGCCGCTCCGCTGGGCTTGGGTGGCCTTCTGCTGGCTCCAGAGCCCGAACTTGTCCATCTCTTCCTTAGTGAGTTTATACTTTTCCGCCACCATCTCGGCGGAGAAGCCCTGGGCCACGAACATCCGGGTCTTCTCGAGATCCTTTGACATGAAAACCGGGTAGCCGGCGTCAATGGCCACCTGGATATCGGAGCCCATCCGGTAATGGGACATCATCTCCACCCCGCCGGCGATCATGATCTCGCCCGCGCCGGTCGCCAGGGTCGTGGCGGCCATGTTGACGGCCGTGAGTCCGGCGTTGCAATAGCGGTTAATCGTGGCCCCGGGGACGGAATCGGGGAGATCGGCCAGGAGACTAGCGATACGGCCGATATTGCCGCCCTGCTCCCCGATCTGAGAGAGACAGCCGAGCAAAACATCCTCAATCTCGCCGGGATTGAACTTGGGGGATTTCTTCTGGACCCGGTCTACGAGTCCCTTGAGCATACAGGCCATGAGATCCTGGCCCGAAGCTTCCGCGAGCATGCCCCTTTTCTGCATGCCCTTCCAGCCGGACTTTCCAATGGCGGAACGAACCCCGTCCACCACGACTACTTCCTGAAGATGCCTGGGCTTTGCCATTTTTTCCTCCTTTTAGGAAAATTGATTAAAACAAATTATTTATCGTACCGCGCTAAATCTTTTAATCAATCCGCGGCGATCTGTCAATATAATTATTCGGGGAGCGGAGGATTAATAGAAAAGCCCTAAAGCCCCGTAGCCAACCACGCTGTCTTTTTTACCCACGACATCGCCGGAGTTTTCATAATATATAAGTTGGACTTTTCCATTCGGGACGTCCTGGAAAAGGGACAGGATGGTCATGACCGGGCCCAGCCCGCAGAGCTCGGCTCCCTCTGCGTCGGCCGCCTGGCTCAACTTTTCCGGGTTCTTGGCGATGATCAAATCGAGGGTTTTCCGGTCCATGATATTGGCCTGGGAGTAGGGATGATAGTGGGAAAGGTCGGAGGAGGCGATATAGAAGGCATCATTGCCGAGGGTTTCCTTGAGGGCGGCGGCCAGCTTCCGGGCCAGCTCAATGTTGGAATCTCCGATTATGAGCGGGACCAGCTGAAATTTCCCCAGGACGGTCTGGAGAAAGGGCAATTCCACCTCCAGGGCATGTTCCCGGTTGTAGAGATTGGGGTTGTCGGTAATCCAGGGCCTTCCCTTTTTCAGTTTCTGGACGGCTTCCCGGTCGATCGGGATAGTCCCGAGATTGGTTTGATAATAAGCATAGCCCGGGATGGAGACCTCCTGGGCCTGAGCGTGATGGGAAGGAGCCATGATCACCACCCGGGGGATACTCTTGCCCTGCAGGAGTTTGAAAGCGGTCGCGGCGGTCCGGCCGGAGTAAATATAGCCGGCGTGGGGAACGATCAGGCCGAAGAGCTGGCGCCCGGACGCGTCAAAATTAGGGGTTTGCTGAATGAAGGATTGGATCCACTGGTTCAATTTGACCGGGTCAGCGGGGTAAAACGTGCCCTCTGCCACCGGGCCAAAAGCCGAGTCCTCCTTGATGAACTGGACCGGGGTGGATCTTCCCTTCCAGAGGGAGAATCCAATCAGGATAATCAGAAAAAAAACTCCCAGCCCGACCAGGGCATAAACCAGTTTCTTCCGTGACTCCATTTTTCCTCCTTGGTGCGAATAAGATGAGCTAAAAATAATACATTCTTTTATCGAAAGCATAAAGGGAAAAGTCCGGGACTCCCCGGACCTAGCCGGCCAATCGGCCGCCTTTCCGCCAGAAATCCGCTTTTTTCGACGCGGACGGAGGCGGGGGCAGGTTTCCCGGCAAATCCGGGCGGAAAAATAAAGCCAGGATTCCCATCCCCAGGAACCGGTGAAGAAATTTTCTTCTTTCCGGGGATTCGGTTTTTCCCTTGGCCGTGGCCTCCGTTATTTTATCGCAATTGCGATTCATAGGGTTTCCTCCTTTAACAATGACCAACTAAACCTCAATGACCAATGACCAAATTCCAAACAAATCCCAATGACCAAAATCCAATGAATAAAAACCAAACCAAACTTCAAACTTCAAAATTGAAACCTTAAACCTGAAACTTCAAACCAGAAACTGTTTTTCATTCGTCAATCGTCAATTCTTGATTAATTCGAAACCAGAGACAAATTAACTCCAGGTTCCATAGATTTCCCGGCCGCAGAAGCCGCAGCGGCCGTTATTCAGGTGAATCGCTTCGACCCGGTAGCCGGCGCGGTCAATGACGATCCGGCCGCAGCCCGGACAGCTGGTTTTTTCGCCCGGATTGCCCGCGATGTTGCCGGTGTAGACGTAATGAAGACCTGCCTCCCGGGCGATTTCCCGGGCGCGCTCGAGGGTTGAGGCCGGGGTGGGATAGAGCAACTTGAGTTTATACATGGGAAAGAAGCGGGAAAAATGGAGGGGAATTTCCGGGCCCAGGTTGTTCCGGATCCAGACGCACATCTCGCGAATCAGGTTATAATCGTCGTTCAGGGTGGGGACGATCAGGTTGGTGATCTCAAGGGTTATGCCTTCCTCGCGCGCGACTTCCAGGGTCCGGAGGACCGGCTTCAGGGTTCCGGAGCAGACTTCCCGGTAGAATTTTTCGGTGAAACCTTTAAGGTCAACGTTGGCGCCGTCCACCACTTTACAGAGCCGCCGCAGGGGTTCCTCGTTGATATAGCCGGCGGTGACCAGGATATTCCGGATTTTATTTTCCCGCGCGAGGGCCGCGGTCCGGTATACATATTCATAAAAAACAATCGGGTCGGAGTAGGTGTAGGCGAGGGAGGGCGAGCGCAGGGAAAGGGCGTTCTGGACCAGTTTTTCCGGGGGGAGGTCCCGGTTCTCCAGGTCCTCGGGGTTGGCCTGGGAGATTTCCCAGTTCTGGCAGAACTTGCAGTGCAGGTTGCATCCGGCGGTGGCCACGGAAAGGATGGTGGTTCCCGGGAGAAAATGAAACATCGGTTTCTTTTCAATCGGGTCCAGGTTCAGGGAACAGGCTTTGCCGTAAACCAGGGTTTGAAGCTCGCCTTCCCGGTTATAGCGGACCCGGCAGTCCCCCCGCTCTCCCGGGGCCAGGCGGCACTGATGGGGACAGAGCAGGCATTCAAC
>JAPLJI010000058.1 GCA_026388655.1 Pseudomonadota bacterium | reverse complement strand
GTCCTCATCCGGGAGAATTCTCTGCCAGCGGTTTTCGTCCCAGAGCCAGTGATCCGGGCGGGCCTGGATCATTTCCCCGAGGAGGGAGACCACCTTCCGGACGACCGGTTCCGGGGATTTTTCCGCGGCGGGATAGAGCGCGGGGAAGATTTTCAAACGGTAACGATCGCCTTCCTTGACGATAAAAGCGGGGACCACGGGGACCCCGAGCTTCCGGGCCAGGGAGATGGCCCCGGTTTCAAATCTCAGGTCCTGATTGAGAAGCCGGACTGATTGGCCCCGGTAATGCACGGAATGATCGATGGTAACCACCAGGAAGTTGCCCCGCTTCAGGTAATCGGTTGATTCGCGGATACACTGAACCCCCGGACGGCTGGGAATCAGCTCGATCCGGCCTTCCCGGCCCTTTTTGATGAAAGCGTTGCGGACGGGGAGGTCGCGGGAAATCCGGATGATGTAACCGGAGGGATAACCGGCGAGGCTCAGGCGCGATCCGATCAGGGTGAAAGGCCCGAAGTGGCCGGTGACGATCACGGCCCCGGAACCGGATTGCCTGATGCGGCGGAGTTCCTCCTCGCCCTCGATCGTGATCAGTTTTTCCATCCGGGCGCGGGTGAAGGCGGGCAGCCGGCCGGCGAGGAGGGCGGCCCGGCCGAAATTGCGGCTGGAACGCCGGAAGATTTCCCGGGCTGCGGCCGGGGAAAGGGAAAGGCATCTTTCGATGGCTTTGATCCCGATCAGGCGGGGTCTCCGGGCCAGCCAGACATAAAGTTCTCCGGCCAGGGTTCCCAGGGGCTTGAGCGCGGGAAAGGGGAGGACCCGGATGACAAGCATAACGAAATGGAAAGTGAGAAGTTTAAGAAAACGGATTAAGGCCATTGGAATATATCCGCGAAATTTAACAATAAAAATACGCCATTATTGAATGGCCCCAATTTGGGCGGTGCCTGGCAATCTATTTTAACAGATTCCGGGAAGGGTTCCGTTTCCTCCGTGCTTCGCGGGTGGATTATTTTTTGTAGTCTGCCGATTAATCGGCGTTTTTTAAAAACGCCCGATAAATCGGGCAACTACAAAGAGCTTTGAAATACCAAGCACCCTTCTCCTGACGGGGGAGAAGGGTGCTTGAGGGGGAAATAAATATATTTTCAGGAAAAAGGCTTTCCTACTTTTTGATCATTTTTCCACTTTCTCTATGGTCGTTCCCGTAACCCTTTCCTCGTATCCTTTCAAATCGGTTTTCCGTTCCAGGATGGAATACATGGTCGGGACGAAAACCAGCGTGACCAGCAGGGATACGGTCAGGCCGCAGGCGACGGTTACCCCCATCGGGGCCCAGATCTCCGTGCCCTCGCCCTTGGCGAAGATCATCGGGAGCATGGCCAGGATGGCGGTCAGGGAGGTCATCAGGACGGGGCGAAGCCTGATCTTGCAGGCCTCCTTGATGGCGGTTTCGATTTCCATTCCCCGGGAGCGGAGAATGTTGGTGTAGTCAATCATGACGATGCCGTTTTTAACCACGATCCCGACCAACATGATTAACCCGATGAAGGCGATCAGGCCGAAGGTGAAGCCGGAAAGCAGGAACCCCCAGATGACCCCGGTAATGGCGAAAGGAATCGAGAAAAGAATGACAAAGGGATGGATCAGGGATTCGAACTGGGAGGCCATCACCATGTAGACCAGGATCATGCCGAGAATGAAGGCGATGCCCAGCAGGGCGAAGGATTCCTTCTGCGTCTGGGCGTAACCGGCGAAAACCACGCTGATCCCTTCCGGGACCGGGAGCTTGGCCAGGCCTTTTTTCACGTCCGAGACCACGTCACTCAGCGGGCGTTTATAGAGGGAGGCCCCGACCTTGATGATCCGTTCCTGGTTCTTGTGCTCGATGGCCAGGGGGCCGGTGGCGGGGACGATCCGAGCCAGGTTGCTGAGGGAAACAGTGCCGCTTTCCATTCCGGGGATGGCGATCGGGATCGGCAGGGAGAGCCCAACCGGGATTTTCAGGTTCTGCACGTCTTCGACCCTCTGCCGGTAACGCGGGTCGAGGTTGACGAAAATATCGTATTCGTTGCCTCTGTCCCGGTAGCGGGAGGCGATCTCGCCGTAGAAGCTGGTCCTGACGGTGCTGCCGATGAGGGCGAAGGGAAGGCCCAGGCGGGAGGCTTTTTCCCGGTCCACCTTCACCCAGAGCTCGGGGCTCCCCATTTTCATGGAAATATCCGAGTCTACGGTGCCCGGGACCTCCCGGATGATTTTTTCAATCTTTTGCGCCAGGGGATAGGATTTGTCAAAGTCGCGCCCGTAAATCTCGATCTGGATGGCCTTGCCGCCACCGGTCATGAGCTCGGCGAAGGGATCGTGCAGGGTAAAATCAATGGTGTCGATCCCGGGGATTTTATTACATGAAGCCGTGAGGGAATGGGCGATGTCGAACTGGGATCGGGAGCGATGGCTCTTCGAAACTAGTCGGGCCCCCAAAGAGATGATATTGGTGTCTTCCTGGCGCCCGAAGGCGATCCCCATTCCGCTTTCTGATTTCCCGGCCCGGGCAAAGACCATTTTCCTTTCCGGGACCTCCTTCACGATTATCGCTTCCAGCTTGTTTATGACTTTTTCAGTTTCCTCGATCCGGGTTCCGGTGGGAAGTATGAAATTGCCGCTTAAAAATCCCTGGTCCACCGTGGGAAAGAACTCGGTTCCGATCAGCGGCATCAGGAGGAGACTGCCGAGGAAAATCCCGATCCCGCCGAAAATAACGGTTTTTTTATGGGCCAGCGCCCAGCCCAGGAGATCGGCATATCTGTTCTCAATCAGATGGAGATAGGATTCGGATACCCGGAAAGCTTTTTCCAGAGCGTTGGCCGGCGGCGCGTTGGGATCGGGCAGGCGGGTAAAAAGCTTGGAGGCGAGCATGGGGGTGATGGTCAGGGAAACCAGGAGGGACATGCCGATAACCAGGGCGGTGACCAGGCCGAATTGCTTGAACATGACGCCGGTGATGCCGGGGACGAAGATCACCGGCAGGAGGATGGCCAGGATGGTTAAGGTGGAGGCGGTCACGGCCAGGCCCACTTCGGAAGCTCCAAAGACCGCGGCCTGGCGGGGGGGCATACCCTGGTGGCGATGCCGGAAGATGTTTTCCAGAACCACGATGGCGTCATCCACCACCAGGCCGATGGCGATGGCCAGGCTGGAAAGCGACATGGTGTTGAGGGAATAGTGCATGGCGTAGAGGAAAATAAAGGAAACGACCAGGGAAAACGGAATAGTAAGGGCGATGATGACGCTGGCCCGGATGTTCCGGAGAAAAACCAGGACCACCAGGATGACGAAGAGACCGGCGAATAACACCACGTGATAAAGGTTATTGATGGATTGGATCACGAACTCGGAGGTGTCCATCAATTCCATAAAGGAAACGTCCGCGGGGACGATTTTCCGAATTTGTTCCATTCCTTTTTTTATTTCCTTGGCGACCTGGACGGTGTTGGCCCCCGAGGCCTTCTGGACCATGAAGAGGGTGCCGTTCATCTGATTGATGTGCAAAACCCGTTCCGCTTCCTTGAAAGTGTCCTCCACCTGGGCCAGGTCGCGAAGATAAATGGGGACTCCGTTCCGGATATCCACCACTACGGTGTCAAGCTCTTTGATGCTCTTGAATTCCCCCGGGACCCGGAGAATGTATTGGGTCTTGCCGAACTTGATATTTCCCGCCGGGATGTTCAGGTTCTCGTAACGGATGGCCTGCACCACCTTGGAGGGGGAAATCTTGTAGGCCGCCAGGCGATCCTGGTTCAGGCTGACCCGGATTTCCCGGACGGGAGCGCCGATGGTTTGGGTCAGGGCCACGCCCGGGAGGCGTTTGAGGGCCGGGGAAACCTGATTATCGAGAATGTCGCTGAGGTTGTTGTAGTTCTGCTGGGCGCTGACGCCGTAAATCAAAACCGGGTACATGGACATGTCGATCCGGAGAAAGATGGAGTCTTTGACGTCGGCAGGAAGGTAGGATTGGACGAACGAAATTTTATCCCGGGCGTCCACCAGGGCGGTGTTCATGTTGGTGCCCCACGTGAATTTGAGATTGATGACCGAATATTCCTCGGTCGAGGTGGACTTGATTTCATCCAGGTTCGAGACCGCGGCCAGGGCGTTTTCCAGGGTTTTGGTCACGGTCTGCTCGACGTCCACCGCCGCCGCACCCGGATACTGGGTGATGACGACGAGATTCGGCACTTCCAGGTCGGGCATCGTGTCGATCGGGAGGAGGTAAAAACTCATCGTTCCCAGCAAAGTCAGAGCAATGAAAAACATCGTGACCAGGACCGGCCGGCGCACGCTCATTTCAGGAAGCTTCATTGATCAATTACCTTTCTATTATCTATTTGCCAGGCGGGACGCCCGGCCTCCTGCTTTGGATGTTGAACCTCTGAACTTTTCACCCTTCAACTTTGACCTATTACCTGCTTATTCTTTTTCAATTTCCACCGGCAGCCCATCGGTAAGCATTTCCTGGCCGACTATGACGAGATCTTCCCCCCGGGAAAGGCCGGAGATCACCTCGATTTTTTCTTCCTCTCGGATTCCCAGCTTCAGTTCCTTTTTTTTGGCCATCCCGTTTTCGGTCACAAAAACATAGTCTTTCGATTCAATTTTCAGAAGTGCGCGCACGGGGGCGATCACCAGGTTCTTTTTTTCGCTCACGATTAAGTTGACCCGGGCGAACATTCCCGGCCGGAGCAGATGGTCCGGGTTGGGGATCTCGATTTCGGCCCGGGTAGTCCGGGTGAGGGGGTCAACCACCGGAGTGATCATCGAGACGTTGCCGGGGAATTCCCGGTCGGGAAAGGCATCAACCCTAATTTTCGCCGGGAGGTCTTTTTTGAGCTTGGAGGTCTGGTACTCGGGGATGTCGATCAGGACTTTGACCTTGTCTACTCTCACAATCCGGACGATCGGGGTGCCCATGGACATGCTCATGGTGGGGGGACTCAGGCCCGCGCCGGGATCGTTATATACCTTGGCGATGATTCCGGAGATGGGGGAAGCGACCTCCGAAAGCTCATATTTCATCCCGGTGATGTCCCGGTCGACCATGGCGACGATCTGATCCTTTTTGACCTGATCACCTTCCTTGACCCGGTTCTCGACGAGTTTGCCCGGCACCTTGGGAAACACGTCCACCTCATCCTGGGCTTTGATGTCACCATTAAAATAAATAATGTCGCGGATATTCCCCTGTTGCACCGGCTCAACGGTCACCGGGATCTTCCGGACTTCATCGGATTTTTGAACCTTCCGGGCTTTAATGACCTGGTATCCGCGGAATAGGACGATGCCGGCCACGATGATTCCGACAATGATTAAGATTTTCTTCGTTTTCCCCATTTTCCCCTCCGGAATATTTATCCGATTTCAGTTTTCTGATTAACTCTTTTCCCCGATCGTGCCCATGGCTTTTTCCATCTGGGCCTTGGCGACGATGAAATCATACAGTGACTTCAAATAGCTGGTCCGGGCCTGGGTGAGCGCCAGCCGGGCCCCCATCATGTCCAGGCTGGTGATGTAACCCACGGCATACTGGGCCTTGGCGATTTCCACGCTCCGCTCGGCTTTCTTGACGGTTTCCTGGCTGGCGGCGACGATTTCCCGGGACTGATTGAGGTTTAAATAGGCCTGCTCCACCTCGAGCCGGATCCCGTCCTTGAGCTGGTTCAAGCCGATGGAAACCGAGGCCAGAAGCCCCTTGGCCTCTTTGATTTTACCATGGGTGTAAAAGCCGTTGAAAATCGGGACCGAGAGGACCAGGAGGCCGTTATATCCTTTCTCCCATCCTTTATTAATATGGTTGAAAGATTGCTCGGTAAATTGAAAAACCGCGGCCAGGTCCGGGCTGTAACCGGCCTGAGCGTATTTGACCAGGTGATGAACGATTTTTTTCTGGTAATTCAACTGCGCCACTTCCGGGCGTTTTTCCAGGGCGGTCTGGAGGCAGGAGTTAAGATCGGGGTTGAATTCCGACGGGGTCAGGCTCCCGGAGACCTCGATCTTTTCGCTTGGATCCATTCCGAGAAGGAATTTCAGCCCGGAGTTGGCCAGTTCGAGCTTATTCCTGGCTTCGATGAGCTGGGGTTTGAGATTCAGGAGCTCGACCTCCGCGCGGAGGACCTCGAACTCCAGGGTTTCCCCGTTGCGATAGCGGGCCCGGATGACCTGAAGATTTTCCTCGGTAAGGTTGATCGCTTCCTGCATGACCTGGATGTATTCCCGGGCCAGGATTACCCCGTCGAAGGCCTGGGTGATCGAAAGGATCAGTTCGTTCTGCGTCTGGCGGAGCTTCTCCCTGGATACCGAGACATTGAGGGAGGCTTGCTGATTGGCATACCAGATTTTACCCCCGGAAAAGAGAGGTTGTACGAAATTTAATTCCAGTGAGTATTCATTGGTCATATCGAGGTCAGGCATAACACTCTTGAATGCTTCAGGAACAGCGGTTTTTTCGAGGCTGTTAGGCATGTAGGTGGCCTTGGCATCAATTTTTGGGATAAGGGCTGAGCGGGCCTGGAGGGTCTGGCTTTTGGCAACATTAATATCCTCCTGAGCCCTCAGGATATTGGGATTCTTTTCCAGGCCGATGCGGATGGCTTCGTTCAGGGTGAAGGCCTGGACGGAGGCGGGCAGGGAGAGAGGGATTAGATAAAAGGAGATGCTTATTAATATAAGGAAGAGGGATTTTGATAAATATCGATTCATTTTGGCCTCCTCGGGGCGGGGATCTTCAAGGATCGGATTATTTTCATTTATTTTCGCGGCCCGGCGGGATTTCCAGGCTGTCAAAAAAGATTTTCAGAATGAGGTCGGAATTATCGGATAATTTTTCCTGGAAGCCGGAGCGATACCATTCCGAGACGAATCCGGTGACGATACCCTGGAGGGCGACAGTCATTTTTCTCGGGGGAAAATTCCGGAATACCCCCAGCTTGATTCCTTCGGAAAATATTTTTTCGATCGCTTCCAGAAAACGCTGGTAGGTTGAGTCTATTTCCGACCGGAGCCGGCTCCGGGTTTCCTCGGGAGAGGTGGGGGTATCTATTTCCGCGGCCATCAGGCGGATAAATCCCTTGTTGGCATCGAAGATTTTCAGCTGTTCATTAATCAGCGTTTTAATTTTGCCGATCGGATCGGGGGCTTTGCGGGCGGAGAGGATGAGGGCATCCATGATTTCATCGGTCCTTTCCAGGATCAGGGTGGCATAGAGCTCTTCTTTGCTGGAGAAATACTGATAAATGGTTCCGACCCCGAATTCCGCGGCCCGGGCGATCTCGTTCATGGTGGTATTGAAAAAACCCTTGCGGACAAAGACGTTTTCGGCGGCGGTCAGGATTTCCTGGCGGTGACGGGTTTGCTCTCGTTCTTTTCGACCTGAGTTAGGCATATTTGGAATAAATATTCAAAAAATGAACAATGGTTCAAAAATAATAGTAAGGATTCGAGTTGTCAAGTCTTAAATAATTAAACTCGAAAAATGCGATTGAATCCATTCCTCCGTCTTTCGCGGGCGGATTATTTTGTAGCCTGCCGATTCACTTGTCCCTTCGCTGAGGGGATCGGCGGTTTTCAAAAGCGTCCGATCCCTCCGATGTCGGGATAAATCCCTCTGAAGTCGGGACAAGTAAATCGGGCGACTACGAAGCATTAGGAAATAATAACTGCATTATTTGGTCATTGAGATTTGGTGATTGGTGACTTCCATTATCAGGGTATAACCGAACATTGAATTTAACTTAAAGGGGGGGTTAAATATAGGCTATGTTTCCAATCGATTTTGTGGATTTAAACCGGATCCAGGGCCTGCTGGTCACCCTGACCCTTAAAGCGGGCATCATGGCCTGCTTCGCGGCGGTGGTGGCGTTGAGCCACCGTTTCCGCCGGCTGTTGCTGCAGGAAAAAAAGAACCGGACCCAGTGGCTCGCGTTCAATTTCAGTTTTGGCGGTTTGTTGCTGCTGGGTTTCTTTTCCCGCCTGATTTACGGTTACCAGCCCGCGGATTTAACGATGGAAGGGATTTTTTTAATCGGCCTGACCGAGGGCTGGCCGGCCGGGGTCATGCTGGGCTCCATCATCGGAATCTTTTCCCTACTCACGGGCGAGCACCTTAACCTCCTGTTTTTTATCCTGGCGGGGATTGCCGGGGGAATGATCTTTAAAGCGCGGCCGGAAAAAATCCATCCCTACAAAACATTCCCGCTGCCCCCGGTCGTGGCTTACCGCTTGGTGTGGAGTTATCTGCGTGATCGAAGCGTGCCCTTCGAAACCTATCCCCTGTTAACCTTTGTTTTGCTGGATTCCCTGCGGATGATTTTTTCCTTCTTCCCCGGAATGGTATTCGCATTGACCAGCACCAATCCCGTGGCGGTCTTTTTTATCCTGCTCTTTAATGCCTCCTGCGTGGGGATTCCGCTCTGGATCTGGAACCATGTCCGGATCGAGGAGCACCTTTCCCAGAGCAACACCAAGCTCGCGCAGGCCCGCCTGGAAGCCCTGCGGCGGCAGATCAACCCCCACTTTCTCTTTAACACCCTCAATACCATCTCCACCCAGTCCCTGACCAACCCCGAGCGCAGCCGCTTTCTGATCGGGGAGCTCTCCGGGATGCTCCGGCGGCTTTTCGACGATCCCCGGGAGATCATCCCCCTGAAGCAGGAGCTGGAATTCGTGGATGATTACCTTAACATCGAGCAGGCCCGCTACGGGTCGCGCCTGCAGATCCAGAAGGAAATTCATCCCGACACCGAGGACGCGCTGATTCCCACCATGGTTTTACAGCCCCTGGTGGAGAACGCGGTCAACCACGGGATCGCCCCCAGTCCGAAAGGGGGCACGGTGGAGATCAATACCGCCCCGCAGGATGGGGGGGTGATCATCCGGGTCCGGGACAACGGGGTGGGGATCGAAAGCAGCGAGGATTTCGCCGAGGATATCGGGGAGACCCGGCTGGGTGAGGGCGGGGGCTTGAAAAATGTCGAAGAGCGTCTGCGGACGATTTACGGAAATGACTATCATCTGGTGATCAAAAATCGCCCCGGGGGAGGAACCGAGGTCGAGGTGTTCGTCCCCGGATACGGATTTATTCACGAGGCTTTGCTCCGGTGATGACCGTCTGGTTATCCCAAAAATGGGGAAGGTGAACATGGGAGAGATCGAAAAGCTCAGGGTGGTAATCGCGGATGATGAATCGCCCGCCCGGGAAGGTTTGCGTTATTTTCTCGACCAGATCCCGGGGGTGGAGATCGTGGCCGAGGCCAGCAACGGCAAGGAAGCCCTGGAAACGATTGAGAAGGTCAGCCCGGACCTGGCTTTTCTGGACATCCGGATGCCCGGCTTCGACGGGATCGAGGTGGCCAAGCGCCTGAAAGACCTGGAAGAGCGTCCGCAGGTGGTTTTTGTCACCGCCTATAATAAATACGCTCTGAAGGCCTTTGAGTCCTGGGCGCTGGATTACCTCCTCAAGCCGGTGGATTTTAACCGCCTGCGGGAAGTAGTGGAGAGGGTTCGGAAGGAAATCGCCGGCAGGTCGCGGGCCCAGGCCCCGCCCTGGGAAGACCTCATCCGCCGCCTGGGCGCGCCCCTGGAACAGATGGAGAAAAAGCGGATTTCGATCCGCAAGGCGGGGAGCGCCGTGCTGATCAACCCGGACGATATCATCTGCTTTGCCATTGAGGACGGGGTGGTCAACGCTTACGGATCGGATTTCAAGGGAATGGTAAACTACCGAACCCTGGAAGAAATCGAGCGGGATTTCGGCTCCGGGAAATTTTTCCGGCCTCACCGGGGATTTCTGATCAATTTGAACCGGATCGACCAGATCAACCGGACCAAGCTGGGGAGCTATGAATTGATCATGGACAACCGCAAATCCGTCCCTTTGAGCCGGAGAAAGGCCCGGGATTTGAGAAAATTAATCAAGTGGTGAGCATTGACGAACGGCATTTGACCTATATAATTACTTCCTTATGAAAGGGGTGATATTGAATGACATATGTTCGGGTTAAAGAGAACGAGTCATTTGAAAGCGCGCTAAGAAGATTTAAACGGCAATGTGAGCGGGAAGGCATTCTGTCCGAGATCCGCAAGCGCGAGCATTTCGAAAAGCCCAGCGTCAAGAGAAAGAAAAAAGCGATCGCGGCCCGAAAACGGGCGGCCAAGCGGATCAGAATTTCTCGGGCTTAATCGCGATTTGAGTTTGACCAATAAAAATAACCAGTTTTCGCAGGGACGAATTCGCAAAATAGATAGCCGGAAACGGTGAAGTTGCGGGCGTCGGATTCTCACCCGGGATAAGAGAAAGCAATCAAAAATTATCCTGAAGATTTTGTTTTTCCGTTTTTTTTAATCTTAATTCAGATGTCTTGTTCTCCTTTCTGGAGGAAATCAACCTCAACTTCAGAGGAGAGGATTCCCATTGGGATTTTCTCAGGCCGATATTGAGTTAGTCCGGAACCGGACTGATATTGCCGAGGTAATCTCCGAGTATGTCCGTTTAAAAAAAGCCGGCCGTAATTTTACCGGCCTCTGCCCCTTCCATTCCGAAAAAACCCCCTCTTTCTCGGTCAGCCGCGAAAAACAGATGTATTACTGTTTCGGGTGCGGAGAAGGCGGGACGGTTTTTAATTTCCTGATGAAGAAGGAGTCCCTGACTTTTCCCGAGTCGGTGGAACTCCTGGCCCGCCGCGCCGGCATCAAATTAACCCCCTTGCGCGATACCAAAGAGGCGCGCAGATACCGGGAGGAGAAGGAACTCTTCCTGGAAATTAATACCAAGGCCCGGGAGCATTATTTGAAAAATATCCAGGGAGAAGAGGGTCAACCGGCCCGGGAATACCTGCTTTCCCGCGGAGTCGGCCGGGAAATGTGGATCGCGTTTTCCCTGGGTTACGCCCGGCCGGAAGGCTCGGGCCTCCGGGATGACCTGGCCCGGCAGGGTTTAAACCTGTCCCTGGTCGAGAAACTGGGATTGGTGATCCCGGGCCGGGGTGGGGGGAAAGGCCTGGACCGGTTTCGCGACCGGATAATTTTCCCGATCGAGGATCCGCGCGGCCGGGTGGTAGGCTTCGGGGGACGGATTTTACGGGGTGAAGGCGGGACCGGAGACCGGGAAAGGTTCGAACCGAAATTTCTTAATTCCTCCGATTCCCCGATTTATCAAAAGGGACGGAACCTCTACGGGCTCACCCAGGCCCGCTCCGCGATCCGGGAGAAAGGAACCGTCGTCCTGGTGGAGGGATATTTTGATTTGATCATCCTGCACCAGGCCGGGGTGAACTATACCGTGGCTACCCTGGGAACGGCCCTGACCTTGGACCAGGTGGGGATGCTCCAGGGCATGGGAGAAAAGGTGGTGGCCATTTATGACGGCGATGAGGCGGGGCGAAGGGCGGCCTGGAGGTCTCTGGGCTTGTTTCTGGAAAAAGGTTTGTCCGCGGAAGGGGTCCTGCTCCCGGAGGGCCTGGACCCCGACGATTTTGTCCGAAAGCGCGGGCCGGAGCAGTTTCAGACGCTGATCAGCCATTCGGAATCCTTGCTGGGACTTTTTCTCCAGCACCTGGAGAGCCGGAACGGCCGATCCACCGCCGGGAGAATGAAAACCCTGGAGGAATCCCTGTCTTATATCGTCAAGGTCGGCGACCCGGTGACCCAGGGCCTTTTTCTGAAAGAGATCTCCGAGCGCATCGGGGTGGAAGAGACCCGGGTCAGGGAAAAGGCGGAGATCCTGCGCCGCCAGAACCGTTCCCGCACCGGGGGGGGACCCGCGACGGCCGGCCGGGTTTCGGCCGAACCCGGGGCCCAGCTGCCGGTGGAGGAGAGATTGCTGATGGAGATTGTTTTGCTGGACCCCTTCCGGATCGGGAAGATGGCCGACGAGATTGAAGAATTCTTCTCCCATCCGGGTCTCCAGGAGCTGGCCCGGATGATTGGAGACACTTTAAAGGAAGGGGCCAAGGTGGAAGCGGCGATCCTGGCCGATCAACTTTTGGACCAGGAGGTAAAAGCGTGGCTTTCGCTCTGGGCGGTCAAAGGGAGCGAACTGGAGTCCCTGACTCCGTCGGGACGGGAGAAAGTGGTCCGGGATTGTTTTCTCCGAGTCCATTTGGTTAAGCTTAAGGAAGCTCAGCTAAATATTTCTGGGCAGATTGCCGATGCCGAAAGAAAGGGGGACGCGGAGAAAATCCACGGCTTGCTTTTGGAGAAGAAAAACCTGATCCAAAAGGAAAAGACGCTGGAAATAGATCTGCAGCGGAAGGGGGAGGGGCAAAATGGCAGAAGAGTTTAAGGAAGACTTGCATAACCAGGAAATCCAGAAGTTGATCCGGATGGGGAAGGAAAAAGGCTACCTGACCTACGACGAGGTTAATGACCTGCTCCCGCCGGATCTGATTTCCCCGGACCAGCTTGATAACATGATGATGATGCTCGGGGAGATGGATATCGAGGTGACCGATGCCGTTCCCAACGTGCGTTTGTATCCCGTCGCCGGGCTCGAGGGCAAGGAAGAGGAAGGAGAGATCGTACCCGAGCTGACTCTGCAAGTATCGGTGAACGACCCGGTCAAGCTCTATCTCAAGGAGATGGGGCGGATTGATCTTCTGACCCGGGAGGGGGAGGTGGAAATCGCCAAGCGGATCGAAGATGGGATCCAGCGGGTTCGCAAGGCGATCCTGGGCTCCTCCATCGCGATCCCGGAAATCATTGAATTGGGGGAGAGACTGGTCCAGAAACGGGTGCGGGTGCGGGAGATCAACCGCGACAATAACGAGGAGGAAATCGACCCGGCCAATATCGAGGAACGCCGGAAGCGGATTATGGCTTTGATCAAGAAAGCCCGCCGCCTGAACCGGGAAAAACTCGAGGTTCAGCAGGCCCTGCGCGCCGCCCAGCTTTCCCGGAAAGGCCGGGAAAAACACCGCCGCCGGTTGAAGAAGGTCCAGGAGCTCCTGCTCGGGGTCCTGGAGGAAATCGATCTTTCCGACCGGCAGATTGAAAGGATTATCATCCGCCTGAACAGCTTGGTCTCCCGGGTGGACAAGGCGGAGGAAGAGATCCGGGGGATTGAGGATCGGATGGGGATCCGGGTCCCGGAGCTCAAGCAGGTCCTGGGCCGGGTCTCCCGGGGCCAGAGCAAGAAGAACGGGCGGATCCGGGACCTCAAGACCGGAACGCTTTTAACCCCCGAGTGGGGGCGGGAAATGAAGCGGGTGATCGAAGCGGTCGAGGGCCGGATCCGCAAGGTGGAGAAAACCGCGGGTTCGAGGGCCCGGGAGCTCCGGTCGGTGCTCTCGGAAGTCAAGACCGGGGAGGAAATCGTGCGCGAGGCCAAGCGGGAGCTGGTGGAGGCCAACCTGCGCCTGGTGGTCAGTATCGCCAAGAAATATACCAACCGGGGCCTGCAGTTCCTGGACCTGATCCAGGAAGGGAACATCGGCCTGATGAAAGCGGTCGAGAAATTCGAATACCAGCGCGGCTATAAATTTTCCACTTACGCCACTTGGTGGATCCGGCAGGCGATCACGCGGGCGATCGCCGACCAGGCCCGGACTATCCGGATCCCGGTACACATGATCGAGACGATCAACAAACTGATCCGGACATCCCGCTACTTGGTGCAGGGGATCGGGCGCGAACCCACCCCGGAGGAAATCGCCGAGCAGATGGAGCTGCCCCAGGACAAGGTCCGCAATGTGCTCAAGATCGCGCGGGAACCGGTCTCCCTGGAGACCCCGATCGGGGAAGAGGAAGACAGCCATCTGGGCGACTTCATCGAGGACAAGAACATCGTCTCCCCCCTGGAGACGGTCAGCTCCTGCAACCTTTCCGAGCATACGCAGCGGATCCTGTCCACGCTTTCGCCGCGCGAGGAAAAGATCTTGCGCATGCGTTTCGGGATCGGGGAGAAATGCGATCATACCCTGGAGGAAGTGGGCCGGAATTTCTCGGTCACCCGGGAGCGGATCCGCCAGATCGAGGCCAAGGCGATCAAGAAATTGCGGCATCCCTCCCGGTGCAAGACTTTGAAAAGTTTTGCCGAGGCTTGATGAACGGGGAAAAACCCATCCCGAACCGGGCGGACAGGATTGAAGGGCCCATAGCTCAGCTGGTAGAGCCACCGGCTCATAACCGGAAGGTCCCAGGTTCGAACCCTGGTGGGCCCATGACGAAAAAGGATTGAAACAAACCCGAGGAGAGAGTCGAGAGTGGATCCAAATGTCCAGATAATTATTAAAAAACTTATCGAGCTGCAGTTACTGGACCGGGAACTGGTGGAGTCCGAAAGAAAGCACCGGGAAAATCCGAGGAAGGTTTCCGAGCTGGAGGAGAAAATTCGCAGCCAGCGGGAAAAAATCGAGAGCGAGAAGGAGCTTTTAAAGAATCTCGAGCTGGAACAGCACCAGAAGGAAAACGACCTCAAGTACCGCGAGGATAAGACCAAGCGGGTGGAAGCCAAGATCCGGGCGGTCCGGACCGGGAAGGAATACCAGGCCTTGCTCCGGGAGATTGCCCTGACCAAAAAGGAAAACAACGAGATCGAGGAGCAGCTGATCCGCCGGATGGAGGAGCTGGAACAGATCCGGATGGGTCTGGTCGGCCAGGAAGAGGCCCTGAAGAAAGGGGAAGTGGAGGTCCTGGCCGAAATCCAGAAACTGCAGCAGGATGTTGAGGGCATCGAGGTCCAGATTGACCGGCTCCAGGCGCAGCGGGCCGTAATCACCGTGGGGTTGCAGAAAACGATGCTGGAGCGTTACCGACGGATCCGCGACCGGGTTTCCTGGAACGTGGTTATCGAAGTTAAGGGCGGAATCTGTCAGGGTTGCTTCGTCAACGTTCCGCCCCAGCTTTTTAACGAAGTCATCCGGAGCGACAGCCTCTACCAGTGTCCCAACTGCCAGCGGATCATCTTTTACGACGGAGGCAATCCAGGTGGGCGAACTCCTGAAGCGGGTTAATCATCCCCGGGACCTGAAAAATTTCTCCCTGCCGGACCTCGAAAAACTAGCGCAAGAAATTCGGGAGGAGATCATCCAAACGGTTTCCCGGACCGGAGGCCACCTGGCCTCTTCCCTGGGGGCGGTGGAGCTGATCCTGGCTCTCCATTATATTTTTGACTCCCCCCAGGACCGGCTGGTCTGGGATGTCGGCCATCAGACCTACGCCCACAAGCTCCTGACCGGCCGGAAGGAGGAGTTCGCCAATCTCCGCCAGCTGGGCGGGATGTCGGGCTTCATCCGCCGGGGGGATTCCGAGCATGACTGTTTCAGCGTCGGGCACAGCTCGACCTCCATCTCCGCCGCCCTGGGCATCGCCGAGGCGATCGCCCGGAAGGGCCAGGCGGGCAAGGTGATCGCGGTAATCGGGGACGGGGCCCTGACCGCCGGGATGGCTTTCGAGGCCTTGAACCAGGTCGGGCATCTGGAACGCAACCTGATCGTGGTCCTGAACGACAACGACTGGTCGATCGCGCCCTCGGTCGGAGCTTTTTCCTCGTTTCTCTCCCGGAAGATGACCGGCAGTTTTTTCCTCAGTCTCCGGCGGACCCTGAAATATTACCTGCGGAAGATTCCGGTAATCGGGGAAACCCTGGTCGCCGTGATCCGCAAGTTCGAGGACGCCCTGAAGGGTTTCATCACCCCCGGCATTCTTTTCGAGGCCCTGGGGTTTTATTATGTCGGGCCGATCCTCGGTCACCGGATGGACCGCCTGCTCGAAACCTTCGGAAACGTGAAAAACTGGGATGGCCCGGTCCTGGTTCACGTCTGCACCACCAAGGGCAAGGGCTACCTGCCGGCGGAGAAGAACCCCGAGCATTTTCACGGGGTGGGGCCGTTCGCGGTGGAAACCGGGGAGAGCCAGGAGAAGAGCAAGATCCCTTCCTACACCGAGGTTTTCGGGAAAACCCTGGTGGACCTGGCCCGGGAGGACCGGCGGATTGTCGCCATTACCGCGGCCATGCCGGAAGGCACCGGGCTGAATTATTTCCGGGAAACTTTTCCCGACCGTTTTTACGATGTCGGGATCGCCGAGCAGCACGCGGTGACCTTCGCGGCCGGTTTGGCCTGCGAAGGCCTGCGCCCCCTGGTGGCGATTTATTCCACCTTCCTCCAGCGGGCTTTTGACCAGATCCTGCATGATGTCTGCTTCCAGAACCTGCCGGTGGTCTTCGCGCTCGACCGGGCCGGAATCGTCGGGGCCGACGGGCCCACCCACCACGGTCTTTTCGACCTCTCTTACCTGCGCTTTATTCCCAACCTGGTCCTCATGGCTCCCCGGGATGAGAATGAACTCCGGCGGATGCTGAAAACCGCCTTTTCCCTTCCCGGGCCGGCGGCGATTCGTTTTCCCCGGGGGAAAGGGCTGGGGGCGGACCTGGAAGCCGAGATCGGGATTCTTCCCGTCGGAAAGGCCGAGATCCTCCGGGAGGGAAGCGAGGTCTGCCTGCTGGCGATCGGTTCCACGGTTCCGGCGGCGCTGAAGGCGGCCGAAAAGCTGGAGGCCGGGGATTTGCGGGTAACCGTGGTCAACGCCCGCTTTGCCAAGCCCCTGGACCGGGCCCTGCTGGAGGAGCTCTCTCGCCGGCACCGGGTCCTGGTCACGGTGGAGGACAACGTGCTCGGGGGCGGTTTTGGGAGCGCCGTCCTGGAAGAGCTGGAAATCATGGGGATCCGGCACCTCAAGGTCAGGAGGCTCGGGATCCCGGACGAGTTTGTCGAGCACGGTCCCCAGGACCGCCTGCGCTCAATTTACGGGATTGACGCCAATGGCATTGTGGAAGAGGTCTGGGCGTTGCTAAAATCCGCGGGAAATGTTTCCCTGTCCGCCAAGGATAAGGATTTAGGACTGGGTTAAGGGATTAGCGATCGCGCCGGCCGGAATTGCCGGAAAGATATTTGAGGATGAGAAGATGGAAGAAAAGAAAAAAACCGGAGCCGAACCGGGAAAAATAAAGGAAGCGCTGGAGACCTGGAACCGGGATGTCCTGGGCAAGGCCCTGAAGAAGAACCCGGAGAGCCGGGAGCGGTTCTCCACGATTTCCAACCTCGAGATCAACCGCCTCTACACACCCCTGGACACGGAGAAGCTGGATTACCTGCGGGACCAGGGCTGGCCCGGGAAATACCCCTACCTCCGCGGGGTTCACCCCACCGGTTACCGGGGCAAGCTCTGGACGATGCGGCAGTTTTCCGGGTTCGGCACGCCGGAGGATACCAACCGGCGCTACCACTATCTTTTAAAACAAGGGACCACCGGGCTTTCGGTGGCCTTTCACTATCCCACCCTCATGGGCTGCGATTCCGACGATCCCCGCGCCCTCGGGGAGGTGGGGCGGTGCGGGGTGGCGATCGACACCCTCCGCGACATGGAGGTGCTTTTTTCCGGGATCCCCCTGGATCAGATCACCACTTCCATGACGATCAACGGACCGGCCTCCATCCTCCTAGCCATGTATATCGTGGTGGCGGAGAAGCAGGGGGTGAAGAGCACCGAAATCGGGGGGACGATCCAGAACGACATCCTGAAGGAGTACATCGCCCAGAAATCCTGGATTTATCCGCCCCGGCCCTCCCTCCGGATCATTACCGACATCATGGGCTACTGCGCGAAGCAGGTCCCGAACTGGAACACCATCTCCATCTCGGGTTACCACATCCGCGAAGCGGGCTCGACGGCCGCCCAGGAACTGGCCTTCACCCTGGCGGACGGGATCGGCTATGTTCAGGCCGGGATCGAGGCGGGATTGCCGGTGGACGAGTTCGCCCCGCGGCTCTCCTTCTTCTTCAACGCCCACAACGACTTTTTCGAGGAGATCGCCAAGTACCGGGCCGCCCGCCGGATTTGGTCCAGGGTGATGAAGGACCGGTTCAAGGCCCGGGATCCCCGGAGCCACTGGCTTCGCTTCCATACCCAGACGGCGGGGTGCAGCCTGGCCGCCCAGCAGCCGCTCAACAACATTGTCCGGACCGCGCTCCAGGCCCTGGGCGCGGTGATGGGGGGAACCCAGTCCCTGCACACCAATTCCCTGGACGAAACCTACGCCCTTCCCACCGAGGAAGCGGTCACAATCGCCCTCCGCACCCAGCAGATCATCGCCTGCGAATCCGGGGTGGCGAACACGATCGACCCCCTGGGAGGCTCTTATTTCGTCGAGGCCCTGACCGACCAGCTCGAGCAGGAAGCCTGGGATTATATCCGCAAGATCGATGACCTGGGCGGGATCGTGGCGGCGATCGAGATCGGGTTTCCCCAGAAGGAGATCACCGAGGCCGCCTACCGCTTCCAGAAGCAGATCGAATCGCTCGAGAAGACGATGGTGGGGGTCAATAAGTACAAGACGGAGGAGGAAACCCACATCCCGCTTCTGAAGATTGACTCCGAGGTGGAAAAAACCCAGGTGGCCAACCTGCATAAAGTCAAAAAATCCCGGGATAACCAGGCAGTCGGTAAACGCCTGGCTGATTTGAAGAAGGCCGCGGCCGGCAAGGACAATTTAATACCGTTCATCCTGGCTGCGGTGAAGGAATACGCCACCCTGGGAGAGATCATCAACACCATGAAAGAAGTCTTCGGGGCCTACCAGGATCCGGGATACTTCTAAAGCAAATTCCAATTACCAAGCTCCAATTACCAAACAAATCCCAAATCCCAAATTCCAAACAAATTACAATCTGTCTGCCGATATATTTGTTCTATAACGGTTATGACTGGTGGCTTACAATTCGCCCAATAAATTGGGCAACAACGGAAGCAAAATTATGGTTTGGAATTGGATTTATCAGCGGGGATCAGAACAAAATCGTCGTAATCGGCCCAGGACTGTGATTTGGTGTCGTCGGCGTCGGATTGAACCCCAATGGCCATGACGGGGGGCGGATCTTTTCCGAATAGTTTCCGGTAATCTTCCTGAAAATTGACCTCCTCTTCGACCCACTGGTCGAAGGGCGTTTCCCGGTTTTCCTGGATCACATAGTAAACGTAATTCTTCATCTTGAGGATCATCCCCCGGGGGTGGGAAGACGCGCTCCAGACATATCGCAAGGTATCCTTGGTGTACTTGGTCATCCCTTTATCGAAAACGACATAGACGCTCGCGGCGCAGTCATTCTTTCCGTTCTTGCCGGTTTCATCCGCGCCGGTCGGGAGTTTTTTGGCCCGCCAGCGCCATTTTAATTTCGGAAAATCCTTCGGGCTGACCTTGGCCTCGGTGAGGATCATTCCGGCGGCATGGTCGGCCCGGGCGGCCAAGTATGAGTTTCCGGCTTCGACCTGGACGGTGTAGATGTCGGCCCGCCCCTGAATTTTTTTCCAATTAGATGGGAATTTGCCTTCGTCCCGGGGTTGGAACTGGTCAAGCCAGCGCGGGACTTCAGCGGGAGAAGCGGAGATTAGGAAAACAGATAGTAGCAAGCAACAAGCAGCAAGTAATCGGTTAATCATTTTTAACTTGTAATTCCTCATAGTTTTGCCACGGGGTTACCTTGTCCCGTCATTCCGCACTTGATGCGGAATCTAGTATTTTTTGTTCGCCTGGATTCCCGCTGGAGTTTATCCTGAGCGTAGTCGAAGGGCGGGAATGACAACCCAGAGCCTAAGAATCGTTTTAAGAAAGATATCCCGCGGTCTCTGCCGCGAGGAGGTTCAATCACCCTCTCCCCAGCGCTCCCCCCTCCGAGGGGGAGGGGGGTGCAGAAGGGATTTTGTCCAGCGCAGATTCGATCCGCTGGAGGGTTTTTCCCTGGCCCAGGATCCCCATGATTTCGAAAAGACCCGGGCTCACGGTTTTGCCGGTCAGGGCGACCCGCACCGCCTGTGCGATTTTGGCCATTTTTATCCCCCGGGCCTGGACGATATTGCGGAAGACATCTTCGATTTCCTTTTCTTTCCAGGCCGGGACTTCTTTTAATTTCCGGATCAGCTCGTAAAAGAGGTTTTTGACATCCGGGGTAAAGAATTTCTGAGCCGCCTCCGGATCGGTTTCGACCGTGTCCAAGAAAAGAAAACGGGATTGCTCGTTGAATTCGACCAGGGTTCTAGCCCGGGGCTTGAAGATTTCGGCGACTTTAAGCAGGGATTCGCCGGGAAGCTTGCCCGCGGCCGGGTCGAGGAAGGGACGGGCCAGCTCGATCAGCCCCTCATTGGATTCCTTCATCAGGTACTGGTGGTTGAGCCAGACCAGTTTCTCGGGGTTAAAGATGGCGGCGGACTTGCTCACATCTTTCAGATCGAATTTCCCGATCAGGTCGTCTGGGGAGAAGATCTCCTGGTCGCCGAAGCCCCAGCCCAGGCGGGCCAGGTAATTGACCATGGCCTGGGGGAGATAGCCGTCTTTCCGGTATTCGATGACTGCGGTGGCCCCGTGGCGTTTGGAAAGCTTGGTCCGGTCGGCGCCGTGGATCATCGGGAGGTGGGCGAAAAGGGGAGGCGAGAAACCCAGGGCCTGGTAAATCAGGACCTGCCGGGGGGTGTTGTTGATGTGATCATCGCCCCGGATGACGTGGGTGATTCCCATGTCCACGTCGTCGATCACCACGGAAAAGTTGTAGGTCGGGGTTTTGTCCGCCCGGATAATGACCAGGTCGTCCAGCTCGGAGTTGACGAAGGTGATCGGGCCGTGGATCAGGTCGGTAAAGGAGATGGACCCGGACTGGGGGGTCCGGAACCGGACGACATAAGGCAGATCCGGACGGTCCTGGCGGTCCCGGCAGTGACCGTCGTAGCGGGTGTTTTCCTTTCTTTCCAGGGCGATTTGCCGCCGGGCTTCGAGCTCCTCGGTAGTGCAGTAACAGCGGTAGGCCTTGCCTTCGGAAAGCAGGCGCTCGACGTTCTGGTGGTAAAGCTCCATCCGCTGGCTCTGGTAATAAAGCCCTTCGTCCCACTGGATTCCCAGCCAGGTGAGGGCTTCAAGGATATCCTGGATATACTCATCGGTGGACCGGGTCCGGTCGGTATCCTCGATTCGGAGGATGAACTTGCCCTGGTGGTGCCGGGAAAAGAGAAAATTGAACAGGGCCGTCCGGGCTCCTCCCAGGTGGAGGGTGCCGGTGGGGCTGGGCGCGAAGCGGGTGACAATTTTTTCCATCTGAGCTTACTTAGCTGTTAATCCTTGAATATTTGATCATTTTCGTAAAAAGATTACCATATATATAATGTACCGGAATCCAATCGCCCGCGTAAATCGTCATGAGATTTTTTTAGGAGGGGAAAATGCCCGCCAAGGCGGATAAAGAAAAAGAACCGCAGTCGATCTCGGAAGCCTCCGACAATTTCCTGAAAAGATTCAAGAACCTTCACCAGGCCGAAGAAAACCTGATCGAAGAGAAGCTGAAGGCGCTGACCGGCGAGACCCAGAAGCTCACGGCCGAGCTGGAGACGGAAAAGGGGATGCTGGCCAAGCTGGAGGAAGAACTCGCCGAGAATGCCCGGACCCTGAACATGGAAACCGCCAAGCGCAGGGAAACCGAGAAGAAGCTCTCGGAGGAGACCGCCTTCCGGAAGGGAAAAGAGAAAGAGTTCGAGGAGGAGGCCCGCAAGCGTAAGGAAATCGAGAAGAAGCTCTCGGAGGAAACCGCCCTGGAAGAGGAGATCCAGAAGCGCAAGGAAAAAGAAACGGAAGCGGAGGAGTGGAAGACCAAGGCCAAGGAGAAAGAGGAAAGGATCGCCGAGCTGGAAGAGTCCTTTGCCTACGAGCGGGGGATCGTCACCGGGGAAATCAACGAGCTCAAGAAAAGCCTGGCCCAGGTGGAGAAAGACAAGGCCGAGCTGGACAAGCAAGCCCGGGATTTCCGCCGCCGGGAAGAGGAATGGGAGAGCGAACGGAAACTTTCCGGGGAGGAACTGGAGCGGCAGAAGCAGCACAACCGGGACCTGGGACAGAGATTCGACCAACTCCGGGAAAAAACCCTGCAGGCCATCAATAAATTAAAGGAATCGCAGTCCCAGAAAGAGGAAAACTGGAACCGCGAGCGGGAAGGCCTGCAGAAGAGATTTCAAGACGAGGAAGTCCGGAACAAGCTTTTACGGGCCGAGATGAATGAACTCCAGGATAGAATCCGGGAACAGGAGGAGGACAAGGAGAACCTGTCCCAGCTGGCGCAGAGGTCGCTGATCTCCAAGCAGGGGCTCGAGGAAGAGTTGAAAAAAACGGCGCAGTCCTCGGGGCTGGAGGTGGGGGAAAACGAGGCCCTGTTGGAAAAAATCGGGTCCACCCTGGATAAACTAAAAAACCAGGAAGCCCTGACGGCGAAGTTAAAGGAAGAAAACCAGGCCCTGCAGAAGCAGCTGGATGACCTCGAGTTTGAGCTCCGGAAATCGTCCGATTACGGCGTGTCCCTGATTGCCGAGAAAGAGGCGCTGATGGATGAAATCGGCGTGTTGAACGAGGGTTTCGAACGGAAACTCAAGGAGATCGAGCGGGACCTGGAGGCGGTGATTGTCGAGCGGGAAACCAAGGCCCAGGAGATCAACCAGCTGAAATCATCCGTGGCGCGCGCGGAGACCAAGCAGGACGAGTTCAAGCAGAAATTGACCGCCGTGGAAGAAGAAAAGAACCTGGTCCAGAAGAAACTGGACGCGGCCTGGGAAACCCAGAAAGACGTGCGCGAGAAGCTGGATGCCCAGCCGAAGACCGAGGACGCGGAGGAGGCCCTGAACCGGGCCCAGGATCATTTCAAGAAAGGCAAGCAGTTGTTCGGGAAACAACAGTATGCCAAGGCCCTGGCGGCTTTCGAGGAGGCCCTGAAGCTCGACCCTTCCCGGTCCGAGTTTTATACCGGCATGGGCCTGGTGCATTCGCTGGAATTTTCCCGGCACAAGCCCGATATCCCCAAGGCGGAGAGCTGTTTTCTGCAGGCCATCAAGCTCGAGCCTAAAAACGCCAGAAACTATTATTACCTGGGCGTGATTTACAAGTCCCAGGGACAGAATGAAAAAGCCAAATCCTATTTCCGCAAGGCCCTGGAATTTCAGCCCGATTATCCCGAGGTGCAGGAACAGCTTAAGCTGTTTAAAAGCGAAAAGGGATAAGACAGTTCAAGGTTCAACATTCTAAATTCTAAATCCTCCCAGGCCCCCCTTTGTCAAAAGGGGGGTGAAGGGGGATTTTCATTATCCTGGTAACCAGATTTCCATGGTCTTTTTCAGGCCGGAGGATTATCGGGGGCCTGGGCGGCTTTTTCCACCGTTTCCCGAATCAGGTCCACCACCCGGGAAAATTCGCTGATATCTTCCGGCGTGGCCGGGCGGCTGCCGGAGTTTATTTCCTTCAGGATTTTATCCATCCGGACCGCTTCATCCCGGAGTTCTTTCAGGCCGATCAGCCCGAGGGCTCCCTTTAAATAATGGTAGCTTTTCCCCAGGTGATTAAAACAGGCCGCGGCTTCTCCCTCGCCCCGGGATAACTTGTCGGCGCAATCCTTGATCCTTTGCAGGTGGGGGAGGGATTCGGTTCGAAAAAGCTTGATGTATTTCTTCTGGTTGATGGCCATATGCTTCCCTGATTACTTGTAATATTACCCTCACCGGGTGTTTGTCAAGGCTAAAAAACAGATCAGGACCTGATATTCCGTCAGTTAAGATATTGCCGTATACTAACACGGGGTTTAAGCTTTCCGGAAATAAGATAAAATAAATTATATGAGCATCACGCAGATATTGCTGGCAATCACTTTGGTCGGAAGCAAGTGGGTATTGTATCTCCTGCTTTTCCTGAGCGTGTTTTCGATCGCGGTGATGATCGAGCGTCATCTCTTTTTCCGGAAGGAATCCAAGGGAATCAACCCTTTCCTGGATGAGCTTTCCGATTATCTGTCCAGAGGGGAAGTCGAGCCGGCGCGAAAACTGGCCGAGCGCTATGGTGGCTTTGAAGGCCGGGTGGCCCTGGCCGGCTTCCACAACATGTCCCGGGGACAGGCGGTGTTAGAAGAGAGACTGGCCGGGGCCAGGGTGGAGGAGAGGATCGGGATGGAGAAGTACCTGGCTTTTCTCGGGACCCTGGGCAATAACGCTCCCTTCATCGGACTGTTCGGCACCGTTTTGGGGATCATCCGGGCTTTCCACGACCTGGCGATCAGCCAGGTGGGGGGGCCGAGCGTGGTGATGCAGGGTATCTCCGAGGCCCTGCTGGCCACCGCGATCGGGTTATTCGTCGCGATCCCGGCGGTTATCGCTTACAACATATTTATCGGCAAGGTCAGGCGGGCGGCGGGAAACCTGGAGAGGATTTCCCAGGTGATAATCAATTTTTCCGAAGCCGGGGAGAAAGGAAAGATTTCCCGGTAGCCGGGGAGTTTCCCCGCAACTCACCTCGAGCCAGAACCGTTCCCTAGAGCCAACCGGCATTATCCATGAAGGTCAACGGAGAACTCAACGAACTGGACCAGCCCATTACCGGGATAAACATCACCCCGCTGGTGGATATCATCCTGGTGCTTTTGATCATCTTCATGGTGACGGCTACCTTTCTAATGTCTCCCTCGATCAACGTCGATCTGCCCAAAGCCACCACCGGCGAGCCGACCCCCATCTCCAACATCGCGGTGGTGATTGACGCGCAGGGGAAACTTTTCCTGAACGGCAAACCCATCGACGAGGAGAAACTGGCCACTTTTGTCCGGGCCAAGAGGGAGGAGGGGTCCCGGCTCAACGCGATCATCGGGGCGGATAAGATGGTTTATCACGGCCGGGTGATTCATATCGTGGATCTCCTGAAAAAAGAAGGCGTCGCCAAGTTTGCCATCAACGTCGAAGGGGAATGAAGTTTAGGCATGGCTTCCCGGAACCAGGCCCGTGCCGGCATCCATCTCGCCTTTTCCCTGTCCCTGGCTTTCCACGGTTTGCTGGTGGCAGTGCTTTTATACCTCGCCCCCCGGAACATTCGCCTGCCCCAGCCGGTGGAATTTGAGATTCACCGGACCAGCCCGCCCAAGGTAGAAGAAAAAAAGCAGGAAATTAAGAAAAAAATTGTGGACCTGACCAAGGCCCGGGATCTGAAAAAAATCGAGGACCTCAAGATGCACCGGAGCTCTAAGGTGATCCAGGTAGAGGAGATCAAACCGGTGGTCGGGGTGACCGAGGATTCGCTGGCCCGGGAAGGGGACTTCTCCGTCCCCGTTGGCAATACCCTGATGGGGACCCCGGAGAACAAGGTCCAGGAGGTGCATTACGCCCCCCTTTTCCGGGTGACCGAACTGCCCCGGTTCCGGGAGAATATCAAGCCAGTCTATCCGGATCTGGCCCGCCGGATGGGAATAGCGGGGACAGTGGTCCTCGAGGTTTCGATTGACGAGGAGGGAAAAGTTATCGACGCCGTGGTCAAGCAGGGACTGGGCTACGGGTGCGACGAATCCGCCCTGGAGTCGGTCCGGAAGGCCCGTTTTTACCCGGCCCGGGCGGACGATGGCCAGCCGGTGGCGGTGAAGGTGCAGATCCCGTTTCACTTCCGTCTGGTGGATTAATTGGGTTTGACCGAATTGAAATAACATGAAAAGCCTGATCTCCCGGATCGCGGTTTTTGCCCTGGCCGCCGGGTTGGTGGCCGCGGCCAGCTTGTCGGCGCGGTCGGAAACCTATCCCAGCCCGGAAACCTACCCGGTTCCGGAAACCTACCCGGTTCCGGAAACCTCCGGGATTATTCCCGCCTATCCGGCGGCTCCGACCCAGGCGATCCCGACCGGGGTAATCCGGGGAAGGATCCTGGAAAAAGGCACCCGGAAACCGATCGAAGGGGCGAGCGTTTTTTTATTGCCCACCGGTGAATACACCCTGGCCGACAAAAAAGGCGTTTTTTCGTTAACCGTTCCGGCCGGGGACTATCAGCTCTCCGTGGTGATGGTGGATTTCAAGAAACCGGGACCGGCCGCGGTCAAACTCCAACCGGGGGAGGAAAAGACTCTCACGGTTTACCTGGAGAAAAGTTTCTATTCCCTGATGGAGGTGGTGGTCGAATCCCGGCGGGAGCGCCAGGTCAGCGAGCAGGTCCTGCAGAAGGTCGAGGCCGAGAGGGTGGCGGGCACCTCCGGGGACATCATCCGCTCCGTGCAAACCCTTCCGGGGGTGACCAGCGGGGGGGTGGACCTTTCCGGGGCGCTATTCGTGCGGGGCGGAGGCCCGGATGAAAACTTCATCATCATGGACCTGGCCCCGGTGGCCAATCTTTTCCACTTCGGGGGTTGGTACAGCACGATCAACCCGGACATGATCGAAGACATCCGCTTTTTCGCCGGGGGGTTCGGGCCGGATTACGGTTTTGTCGGCGGCGGGGTGCTGGATATCACCACCCGGGAGGGGAGGCGGGACCGAATCGGGGCCAAGGCGGACGTGAACTTTTTCCTGGCCAGCGGCCAGGTGGAAGGCCCGATTTCCAAACAAGGCTCGTTTTTCCTCTCCGGAAGAAGAAGCTACCTGGACGTTTTCCCGCTGCCTTCGAGCGATGAACTCTCGATTTACCCCCGCTTCTGGGATTACCAGGCCAAGGTGACCTGGGATCTGAACGAGAGAAACAAGCTGAGCCTGTTCTCCTACGGTTCGGCGGATACCATGATTGCCCGCACCAACCTGGAAAACCGGAATGACCCGGTCCTGACCGGGAACATGAACACCGAGCTGGATTTTCATGTCCAGGTTCTCAACTGGCGTTCACTGCTTACCCCCCGGCTTTCCCTCCGGCTGGCCGCTTTCAATTCGGTTGACCGCGCCTACATTGACCTCAATCGCGATATCTATATCGATTCCCGGTTCCGGACCCCCGGGATGAGGGGATGCCTGGAGTGGGATCTCCCGGCCCGGAACCGTTTCCGGATCGGGGTGGATTTCATTTACATTGATTACTGGGTGGAGGGACAGGTGATCCAGGTGCCGACGGAGGAGGATACGATTCCTCCCAACGCCACCTTCGCCAACCGGCTTCCCACCAATTACAACGATGGAACCGCGGCCGGCGGGGTGTGGCTCGAGGATGAAATCAGCCTCTGGAAATTCAAGCTCATTCCCGGGTTCCGGATGGATTATGTCCAGATCCTCGACGAACTGAATCTCTCCCCGCGCTTCCGCTTCCATTACCAGATCATCCCGGGCCTCAAGCTCAAGGGGGCCTTCGGGTTTTACTACCAGACCCCCCTGCCGGCGCAGTTTTTCGACCCGGTGGGGAATCCTGAGATCGATCCCACCCGGATCGTCCATTACGTATTCGGGGCGGAGAAGGAGTTCGGGAAAAACCTTTCCCTCGATATCCAGGGTTACTACAAAGATTACCAGAACATGGTGGCCGAGGATCCCGTGGTGAAATTCAATAACCGGGGTAAAGGTTACGCCACCGGCGTTGAGGTTTTTCTCCGGCACCGGCTTTCCCAGAGATTCTTCGGCTGGCTGACCTATTCCTACACCCATTCCAAGCGTTGGTGGCCGGGACAGGGGAAATGGTCACCCTCCACCTTTGAACAGCCCCACTCGATCGCCCTGGTGCTGAATTACCAGCTTTCCTCCAAGTGGAACGTCGGAGCCCAGTGGCGGTACCAGTCGGGGATGCATTACACGGCGCTCAAGCCCGGCTTCTACGACGCCGACTGGGACCTCTGGTACCCCAGGCCGGACGGCGAACTCAACTCGGCCAAGCTTTCGGATTACCAGCGCCTCGACGTGAGGATTGAAAGGCAATGGCTCTACCAGACCTGGAAACTCTCGGGTTATCTCGAGATCCAGAACGTTTACCTGCATAAAAATGTCATCGGGATTATCTATGCGGATGATTGGACCGATCCCCGGGAGATATACTGGATCCCGATCCTTCCCTTCATGGGGATGAAGGCGGAGTTTTGAGGAAGTTAGAAGTTAGAAGTGAAAAGTGAGAAGTTAGAAATGAAGAATCAAAAGCGTGAGCGAACCATCGAACCTCTCCGGGACGTAGTCCTACGGGACGGAGTCCTTGAACCATATCTTTTTCCCCCTCGAACCCTTTTAGACCGGATAATAATTGGCTGCCGGGGTTGGGCGGTCCGCGGGGTGTTTTGCGTTGCCTGCGGTCTGCTGGTTTTGATGGCCTGCGGGGCGGATATCCGGGACACCCTCGGGAAGATCCGGAGGGTGCAGATAATCTCCATCGTGGCCGATCCCCCGGAGGCCGGTCCCGGAAACTCGGTAACCTTTCAGGCTACCGCCGTGGATCCCGAAACCTGGGGAACCGGGAATGACCAGATGGTTTATTACTGGGTTTTTTTCTACCTGGATCCCAGCGCGGCGATCGATCTCAATATTGATTTAAACAATTTCAACCTCTCGGACCTGGTTGGTTTCCTGGCCCAGTGTCCCGAGACCCCGGGGTGCGAGATTATGATCGGAGAGGGAAATCCCTGGACGATTCAGCTCCCGGACCGGAAGCCACCGGAGGGGAAATTTATTCCTTACAGCGTATTCCTGCTGGCGGCCGATTCCGCCGCCACCCTGGCCGCAGTGATCCAGGGGCAGGATGTGCCCGGGAAATATGACCTCGCGGCCAAGTCGGTCAAGGCGAGTGAAAATCCAACCGTGAATCACAATCCCATCATCCAGACGATCTCCGCGCCCCCCGCGGTTCCGGAAGGTACTCCCGGAAGATTCCGGGCCAAGCCCGAAGAAAAGGTAACCCTCATAGCTCAAGCGATAGATCCGGATGAAGTTGATCTGCTTTCCTACCGCTGGTGGATACTCAAGGGCAGATTGGAGGATGACAACCTGGATCAAGTGCAATGGACTACTCCCAAGGATCCCGGTTTTTATCCGGTTTATCTCGTTGTCCGAGACAAGGTTGAGAAAGAGCCCAAGGGGGGCCAGACCGTGGCGGAGATCCAGGTCGAGGTGGTCGAACCGATGTCCGGCCCGCCATAAAGAAGTGAAAAGCTTGCCCTGCAAGCCCTGAGCGAACGCTCGTGAGTCGAAGGGTGAAAAGTTAAAAGTTAAAAGTTAAAGGACAAAGCGCAAAGCGCAAAGCGTTTACCCCGACTTAATTTCTTTGGTTTTCTTTCCGCCGTTTATAATTTTTCAAAGGCAAATGATGTGTCTGCCCGATTGACAAAAATTCGGGAAAGCCTAATCATAAAAACGGAGGGTGTTAGTGAAAATGATTAGGTTTTTCCCCGTCTGATTCAATTTCTATTCTTATTTCCGAACCTGAATTATTTTAGAGTTATCAATAGGTTAACAACCGATGGCGGATACGAAAACACCAACCGTAAAACCTATGACGATCAATGGGTTAGGAACGGGCCTGACCGTCGCCGGACCTACGAATATCACCTACGAGGCGGCGGTGGAAGCGGCCCGGAAATCCCGGGAATACCTGACCCTGCAGGGTGTTATCGAAGACCCGTATATAATCGGTGACAATTACCAGTGGCTGGCCGATTTTCTGGAAAAGCGGGTTCCCAAGTTCTGGAGATATTTAAAGATCCGGGAGTCCGGCAAGGTTGACATGGATATAATCCGGGCGGCGAATATCCTGGAATACAGCCGGTTGATCGCGAAGCTGGTCGAGAATTTTCCGGAATTCAGCGAAAAGATCCTGCCTCACGTTTCCAAGCAATTCCCGGAGGATTTTCCCGAAGGCAAAGTGTTTGGCCCGGCCGAACTGGTGAAGAGATTGGAGAAATTAAATCGGGAAGAGCTTCTGGAACCAAAAGCTGAAAAACCGGCGGCTTCATCCCCGGCCCCGGCCGGAAAAACCCCGGTTGATTCCGGGCCGAGCCCCCGGGAGGGGGCGAAGAGAAAATTGCCCGGGGGGAGGAACCTGCAGATTTTAAACGAGGTCCTGGCCGGGATCGAGGAAGAAGTGAAGAAAAACCTGCCCCAATTTTCCGGTTTCAGCCTGGATTCAAAATGCGCCCTGCTGGGCCTCTCGGAATGGTCGAAAATCATTAGCTCGGTATCCAATAATTATCCCGAACTCGCCGGTTCATCCATGCTGGAAATAGTCGAAACCATATCCGTAAACAACCGCGATCCCCGGATTGGGAAGATCTACTCTTTTCTCAAACAAATGCTGAGCTGACCGATCGTTCTTTTTTCCCCAGAGCAGTTCGATTTTTCTCGCCTGTTTTTGTATGTTTTTTGCATCTCCTCAGTTTTGGAATCCGGAAATTCTGCAAGACAAAACTATAAATAATGGGGTAAAATTCCTTCCGCAAGACAATGATATATCCAAGGATTGAAGGGGAGGAGGATATGGTTAAGAAAACATCAAAGACCATTCGATTTTCTCGAATAATTCTCCTCTCGATTTTGGGGGTACTTTTCCTGAATCTGAGCGCATGTTCCGGAGGGAAGGGGAAGGCCCAGATCCTGGATCCGAAAAGCGAGACGGATCTCCGCCAGATCCTGGGAATCCCGGCCGCGGCGGAGAAAGTGGTGATTTTCAGCCAGTCGGTCCACATCGATCTCGATTGGCAGATGACCCACCAGCAGTACTACGATACCTGGCTTGAAAAAGTATTTCTTAAGGCTTTTGAGTTGCTGAAAGGCGATCCCCGTTATTTCTATTCGCTCGGAGAAATGTACGAGTTAAAGTTTTTTCTCAACGATCATCCGGAGCTTGCCCAGCCCGCCGGGGATTATGTCCGGGAGGGAAGGTTAAGGATCGTGGGCGGGGGAATCTCCAGCCCCGATACCTTGCTTCCCACCGGGGAGGCCCTGGTCCGGGACTGGCTTCTCGGCAATCGTTATGTGCGGAACACTTTCGGAATCCGCCCGGTGACGGCCTGGCAGCCGGACAGTTTCGGTCATAGCCCCTCCCTGCCCGCCATTCTGGCCGCTCTCGGCTACGAGGCGGTCAGCTTCGCGCGGGTGGATGGAAATGAAACCAACACGCGCTTCCAGGGTCTCCAAAACCCTTTGCCCGGTTCGACCGCGGAAAAGCTGCGGAATGACAAAGCGATCGATTTTGTCTGGGAGGCGGATGACGGGTCGGAAGTTCTGGTCCACTGGATGCCCAACTCCTACGGGCAGGGCGATTCGATCGATACCCGGGGGACGATCTCGCTTCCGGGCGGGATGGGGGCGGTCTACTCCGATCCGGAGGACACCAACGCCCAGATTCAAAAATATATCGACGCCCTCGAGCCGATCAGCCCGACCAATTATCTCTTCGTCCCGGTGGGGACGGATTTCCAGCCGCCTAAGCCGGGCCTCCCGGATTACCTCGAGGCTTGGAACCGGGACCGTTATCCCGGCACCGGGGTTTACGCGGTCCAGGCCACCTTTGAGGATTACATCCGGCTGGTGGGTTTTCACCGGGATGAACTCCAGCATTTCCAACTCGATCCCAATCCTTATTTCATGGGGTTTTACGCTTCCCGTCCGGCCCTGAAAGAAATGCATCGGAAACTGACCTACCGGCTGGCGGCCATGGAAAAACTCGCCCTCGTCGGGCAGAAAGAGGCGATAGCCTACCCGGAGGACGAACTGAAAGCGCTCTGGCAAACCGTCGGCTTCGCCAACCACCATGACTTTATCACCGGAACCGCCCCGGACTCGGTTTACCAGGGGGAACAGATCCCGATGCTGGAAAAAGCCCTGGCCGAATCGGGAACGGTTCTGGATCAGGTTTTGGCCTCTCTCGGCCAGAATATCGATACGTCCTGGGGGACCGGGAACCTAATCGTGGTTTTTAACCCGGAAAGTTTTGAACGCACCGATCTGTTAATGACCACCATCAGTGGAACTCCCCCGGATCCGGTTTGCCTGGTCGATTCCACCGGGAAGGAAATCCGGGGCCAGACCTGGACGGAGACAGGAACGACCCAGCTCGTCTTCCGGGCTGAAGATGTTCCCTCGATGGGTTACCGTTCCTACCGGGTGGCGGCCTGTTCCGGGGCCGGCGCGGGCACCACGCTGGTGCGCCAGGAGGGCAACAACCTGGTTCTGGAGAACGATCAGATCCTCGCCCGGCTGGATGCCGGCCAGGGATACGCGATTACCGAGCTGGTCGAAAAGGCCGGCGGACAAAATCTCCTGACCGGGTCCTCGGGTGATCCCGTGCTTTATTATGATGAGGGGGGGCTCTGGCGGCTCGGGAATGAGTCGGAGGGCAAGGCCCAGTTCAGGGAACTGGCCCGGGGAAGCCAGAGTCCGTCCCAGGTTGAGATCCTGGCCACCGGGCCGGTCATGGGAAGGGTGAAGGTATCTTCGACCGTCGGGGGGGAGGAAGTGACCCGGGAATACCGGGTCGGGGCGGGAAGCTCCCGGCTGGTTTGTTTCCTGACGGCGAAGATGTCACAGGAGAAACACAGCCTGACGGTGAGGTTCAAAACCGCGGTTACCGATGGGAGCGCCACCATGGCGATCCCCTACGGGGAAATCAGCCGGCCATACCAGTATCTTTTCACCCCCACCTTCTGGCCGGGGCTGGAATGGTTTGACCTGGCCAACTCGAGCCTGGCCCTCGGATTTCTTTCCCGGGCGGCCAGCGCCTGGCATTATGATCAGGACGGGGAGGTCGAGCTGATTCTCCTCCGGAACACCCCGATGGAAACCTGGGATCTGCTGGGGGCGAGGGGGACGGACCCGGACGAACATACCCTGGCCTACGCGATTTTCCCGCACCCGGGCCAGGGATGGCGGGAGGCGAACCTGTGGCGGGAGGGAGTGGGTTTCAACTCCCCGCTGATGGCGGCGGAGACCACCTCGCATCCGGGAGGCCTGCCCTCCGAATTCAGCCTGATCCAGATCTCCGATCCCCGGGTCCTGGTGACCGCGGTGAAGCCGGCGGAGGATAGTAAAGGGATAATCATCCGGCTTTTCCGTTCCGGGACCGAAACCCTGGAGGTGGAGGTAAAAACCAGCCTGGCCGGAGGGAAAAAGGTTTACTCGGTGAATGCCGCGGAAATGGATCCGGTCAAGCTGGACGGGTCACCGGAGCAATTCCAGGTGAAAATGGATCGGAGGATCAAGACGGTTCTGATTAAATGATATCAATTGCTTGGCCCCCTCACCCCCCGCCTCCGCCAAGGCTATGGCGGGCAGGCCGCCCTCTCCTTCAGGGCGAGCCTTCTGGACGAGTCTCACGAGGGGGAGAGGGGGAATTTTAAAAGTCAGTTGAATTGAAAATCCCCTCCCTTGAGGGGAGGGGATAAAGGGGAGGATGAAGATATTTTCATATTGAAAGTTGCATAATCGTGGAAGATAAGGAATATTTTTTCTCGAAAGGAGATTTGTGGATATGAAAGGCAAATGCGTTCTGGATTATGTAGGCAATACCCCGATGGTTCAACTCCGGAACATCGGTGGGGGCAGGGTCTTCGCCAAGGCGGAGTTTCTCAACCCCTCCGGTTCAGTCAAGGATCGAATCGCCAAGTATCTTATTGAGGAAGCGGAGCGCACGGGGGAACTCCGGCCCGGTTCCATCATCATGGAACCGAGTTCGGGCAACACCGGGATCGGGATGGTGTTCGTCGGGGTGCAGAAGGGATACCGCGTGATTATCGTGATGCCGGAGGATATGAGCGAAGAACGGAAGAAGATAATCAAGGCCCTGGGAGGGGAGTTGATCCTGACCCCGGCCAAGCAATGCGTGGACGGGTGCATCGAAAAGGTTAAGGAACTGGCCCGGAAAAACCGACGGATCTATGTCCCTCAGCAGTTTGAGAATCCGCGGAACCCGGAGATCCACTATAAAACCACCGCCCGGGAGATCTGGAAACAGATGGACGGAAAAGTGAGCGCCTTCATTGCCGGGGTGGGGAGCGGGGGAACCCTGGGGGGCGTGGGAAAATTTCTCAAGGAAAAGAAAAAATCCATCAGGATCGTAGCGTTGGAGCCGGAAAACAGCGCGGCGCTCCTGGGGCGGGAGCCGGGATTTCACCGGATCCAGGGGATCGGGGACGGATTCATTCCCCCGGTTCTCGATATCTCGCTGATTGACGAGGTGATCACCGTGTCGGACGATAACGCCATCGCTACCACCCGGAAACTGGCCCGGAAGGAGGGGCTCCTGGTGGGGACATCTTCCGGCGCCAATGTCTGGGGGGCGCAAAAGCTTTCGAAAAAGGTGAAGGGGAATATCGTGACGGTGCTTCCCGACCGCGCCGAGCGATACTTTTCCACTTCGCTGATTTAACAACAGTGAAAAGAAAAAATAAAATAAAATCCCGCCGGGCCATCAAATCAATAGTGGCGGAACTGAAAAAGCGGCGGAAAAAGATTGTCTTTACCAACGGTTGCTTCGATCTTCTTCACGTGGGGCATACCCGGTATCTGCGCCGGGCCCGGGAGGCCGGGGATTTTCTGATTGTCGGGTTAAACAGCGACAGTTCAGTCAGAAAAATCAAGGGGCCAGGGAGGCCGATTCTTCCCGGGGGGGAAAGGGCGGAACTGCTCTCGGCACTTGAGTTTGTTGACGCGGTGGTGATGTTCCCGGAGCCCACGCCGATCCGGTTGATCGAATTGCTCAAACCGGATGTGCTGGTGAAAGGGGCGGACTGGCCCAGCGATCGGATTGTCGGCGCGGACCTGGTCAAGTCATCTGGAGGCAGGGTACGCCGGATTCCCGTGGTGAAGGGAAAATCCACCAGTGAGGTCATAAAGAAAATCCAAAAATGCCGTTCGCGATGAGCTGTGGGCAATCTTTTTAAGGAGAAAATGATGATTTCAATTCCGGCAATAAAACCGAACCGGCCGATCGGAGTATTCGACTCCGGGATCGGGGGGCTCACGGTGCTCAAGGAACTCGTGGAGCTCCTCCCGGGAGAGGAGATGATTTATCTAGGCGATACCGCCCGGGTTCCCTACGGGGTCCGCTCCCCCGAGATCATTGTCCGCTATTCCGAGGAGAACGTTCTTTTCCTGATGAACTTCGGGGTCAAGCTGATTGTGGTGGCCTGCAACACCTCCTCGGCGATCGCCCTGCCCAAGTTGCAGAAGAAATTTTCCTTTCCCATCCTGGGGGTGGTGGAGGCGGGTGCCCGGGCCGCGGTGGAAACCAGCCGATCCGGCCGGATCGGGGTGCTCGGAACGGAGGCTACCGTCCGGAGCGGGGCTTACTCGAAATACATCCTTTCCCTGAATCCCCGGGCCAGGGTTACCTCCGTTCCCTGTCCACTTTTTGTCCCGCTGGCGGAAGAAGGGTGGGTGGGAGACAAAGTGGCCCGGCTCACGGCCGAGCATTATCTCCGGGATTTAAAGGCCCGGACCCCGGACACGGTGCTCCTGGGTTGCACGCATTATCCCCTGCTCAAGGGGGTAATTCAGGAAGTGATGGGAAAAAAAACGCGGTTGATTGATTCGGCGGTGGAGACCGCCCAGGAGGTGAAAGAACTCCTGGACCGGACCGGCCTGGCCCGGGAAAAGGATTCCGGCCGGTTGCGTTTTTATGTGACCGACAACCCGGAAAAATTCCGTCGGGTCGGCCAAAGATTTTTCCAGAGAGACATCCCGAAGGTCAGCAAGGTTTCGCTCCGCTGAAAACAGTAGGGAGCACGGAGTAGATAGTAGAGAGTAGATAGTAGATAGTAGAGAGGGAAATATATTAAGGAGTAACAAACAAAATTTCCTTCGGGGAAAATCAATGAAGGCAAGGAAAACGCTGGATTTCCGAAAAGAGATTAAGCGGAGGATCCTGATTCTCGACGGGGCCAAGGGGACGATGTTGCAGGAACTGGGCCTCCAGCCGGGAGGACTTCCGGAGGAACTTAACCTCGCTCGGCCCGAGCTGGTGGCGAAGGTCCATCGGGCTTATCTCGACGCGGGGGCGGAGATAATGGTTACCAACTCCTTCGGAGGCAACCGGGTCAAGCTTTCCCAATACGGTCTGACCGGCAAACTGGAAGAGATAAACCGGAAGTCGGTCGAGATTGCCCGGGAAGTGCTCGGGAAGGAAATCTCCCTGGTTTCGGCTTCCATCGGGCCGACGGGGAAGTTCGTCGAACCCCTGGGAGAACTGACCTTCACCGAAGCGGTGGAGATCTTCACTGAACAGGCCCGGGCCCTGCTGGCCGGAGGCGCCGATCTATTTCACCTGGAAACCTTTTCCGACATCCGTGAGCTGAAGGCGGCGGTGGTGGCCGTCCGGAGCCTGACCCGGAAGCCGATCGTCGCGATGATGACCTTCAGCGAAGGGGAAAGAACTGTTCTCGGCACCTCTCCCGAGGCGGCCGCGATCATTCTCGAATCAATCGGGGTGGATGTGGTCGGTTCCAATTGCGGGTATGGGCCGAGAGAAATGCTGGGAATTCTGAAACGAATGTCGGTTTATACCCGCCTGCCCCTCATCTTCCAGGCCAACGCGGGTATCCCGGTGCTGAAGAACGGAGTGACCGTTTATCCCGCCGCCCCGGAGGAAATGGCCGAGGTAGTCCCGGAAGCCTTCGCGCTCGGGATCAGGGTTTTCGGGGGATGCTGCGGAACCAACCCCAAACATATCCAGAAGATCGCCGAGTCGGTTAAGAAATTTAAACCCGGAGCCGCTTCCCGAAGGGTTGTCCCCGGGCTCAAACTGGCCAGCCGCACCCGGATCCTGGTAATCAACCGGGAGAACGCTCCTTTTCTCGCCGGGAGCAGGATCAACCCGACCGGGAAGAAATTACTTTCGGAGGAACTGGCCCGGGAAGAGTTCAGGGAGGTCAGGCAGGAAGCCAGGAAGCAGGAGGAAGAAGGCGCGGATCTCCTGGACGTGAACGTGGGGATTAAAGGTTCGACCGACCATTCCCGGCTGATGGGAAAGGCGGTTTTCGCGGTCAACCAAGCCAGCACGCTTCCGGTCCTGATTGATTCCCCCGATCCCCGGGTGATCGAAGCCGGCTTGCAGGCTGTGGACGGCAAAGCCCTGATCAATTCGGTTTCGGCCGACCGGCGGAAACTTTCCGCGATCCTGAAACTCGCCCGCCAATACGGGGCCGCGGTGGTGGGAATCGCCCTGGACGAGAAGGGGATCCCGGAAAAACCCGAGGGCCGGCTCCGCTTGGCCCGGAGGATCAAGGCGTATTTCCGCCAGCACCAGTTCCCGGCCGAGGACCTGATCATCGACCCGGTGGTTCTGGCGGTTTCGGCCGCCCCGGAAGGGCCGCAGGCCACGCTGAAGACGATCTCCCTGATCCGGAACCGGCTGAAACTGCCGGTGATCCTGGGGGTGGACAATGTTTCCTTCGGTCTTCCCGAAAGGACCGTGTTAAACGCGAATTTCCTGGCGATGGTTTTAGCCCAGGGCGCCGAGGCGTTTTTCGCCAATCCCGCCAACCGGGAAACCCGGGGGGTCCTGGCCGCCTCCGGACTGCTTCTGGGCAAGGACCCGGCCGCGGGTAAATACGTAAGATTTTTCGCGGGGTCCCGGGAGGAAGCGAAAATCGAGGATATTTTTTACCGTTATTTGGCCTCCGGGGAAAAAGACAAATTAAATGAAGAGGTGAAACGCCTGGTCGGCTCGGGAATGGAACCGCTGAAAGTGGTGGAGGAAAAGCTCCTCCCCGCCATGAAGCAGGTGGGCGACCGTTTCGGCCGGAACGAGATCTTTCTCCCCCAGGTGATGCTGGCCGCGGAGGCGATGGCTTCCGCCCTGGAGATGGTGGAAAAACATCTGCCCGCGGATAAAATGGCGAAAAAACAGAAGATCATTCTCGCGACCGTGGAGGGTGATATTCACGACCTGGGGAAAAACCTGGTGGGCGCGGTGCTGAAAGCCAATGGTTTCCAGGTAATCGACCTAGGCAAATCCGTGCCGGCGGGAAAGATCCTGGATGCCGCCCGGTCGGAAAAAGCTGAGGCCGTGGGCCTGTCGGCGCTGATGACCACCACGATGGGAAGGATGGAGGAAGTGGTTAAACTCCTCCGGGAGCAGGGGGAAAAACTCGTGACCGCGGTCGGCGGGGCGGTGGTAAACGAGGAATTCGCCAGGAAAATCGGGGCTGATCTTTATGCGAAGGACGCGATTGAAGCGGCGAGCAAAATCAAAGAAAGATTGAATAAGTAAGGGTTCAAGGGGTCAAGGTTTCAAGGGTTCAAGGATTCTTCAAAAAAATAATTCTGGAACACATGACCCTCGAACCTGGGAATCCTTTTTGCTCTCGATTCTTCAATGAATTATTCGTTATTTGGGAACCAATTTGTTATGTGTTGTCTTTCCCGCGGCCTCCGGCCCAGTAGGGCCTACTGCCCGGAGGGAAGCGGGAATCCAGAGTTTCTAAGAATTTCCTGGATCCCTGCTTTCGCAGGGATGACGGAATTCTTTTTTTTGACCCATGCTTTGCTGCCAACATTATTTGATGGGTAAACTTATCTTTGGAGGTTGATTGGAATACAAAGATATCATCTGCAACGCGAATCCAGACGGGGTCTTGGTTGTTACGATGAACCGCCCCGACAAGCTCAATGCCCTGAGTATTAATCTCCAGGAAGAACTCGTCCGCGCCCTGAAAGAAGGGGAAAATGATCCCCGGGTCAAGGTTTGCGTGATCAAGGGGGCGGGAAGGGGCTTTTCCTCCGGATACGATATCGAACCGGGGGGGGAAGTGGCCACCCGCCAGCGGACGATTCTGGAAGACAAATCCCGGCTGGAAAAAGTTTCGGAACGCTGGATGAAGATCTGGAACCTGAAGAAGCCGGTCCTCGCCCAGGTTCACGGCTACTGCCTGGGCGGCGGGACCGATCTCGCCCTGGCCTGCGATATCATCCTCACGAGCGAGGACGCCAGGTTCGGTCATCCCGGAGTGCGGGGATTGGGCCTGCCGTTGACCCCGATGTGGGCCTACCTCGTCGGTCCCCAGTGGGCCAAGCGGATGCTTTTCACCGGCGACCAGATTGACGGCCGGGAGGCGGAGAGGATCGGCCTGGCGCTCAAGGCTTTCCCGGCCGACAAACTCGAGGAAGAGGTGATAAAACTGGCCGGCCGGATGGCCCTGGTTCCGGATGAGCTTCTGGCCCTGAACAAGGCCTTGATCAACAGGGTGGTTGAAGAGATGGGATGGAAAAATGTTGTGCAAGCGGCCTGCGAGCTGGATTCCATCTCCCATTTCTCTCCCCCGGTGATTGAGTTCTGGAAGATCCTGGCCGAAAAAGGCATCAAGGAAGCCATTAAATGGCGGGACGGAAAATTTAAATAAAACAGGGTTCAAGGTTCACGGTTCAGAGGTTCAGGGTTAGAAGGAAGGGAAAAAAAGGGTAACCGCAGGCTTTAGCCTGCGAGTCTCGAGTGAAAATACTGACACTGACACCGACACCGACACTGTAAGAGGCGCAGCCATGACTAAAGATTATATCCGGGTGGAAACCGAACAGGCGGTGGCCAGGCTGATCCTGAACCGGCCGCCGGCCAATGCCCTGGACCTGGAGCTGGTGGAGGAGTTTCACCGGGTCCTGGACCGATTGGAGAAGAACAAGGATGTCCGGGCCGTGGCGATCATAAGCGAAGTGGAGAAGGTCTTCATCGCCGGGGCGGATATAAAAATGATGCATGCCCGTGAGGGAGAGGAACTGGTAAAATTTATGGATAATTACGATTCCCGCCTCCAGCAGGTTACCAGCCGTTTCGAGGCTTTGCCCCAGCCGACCATCGCGGTGATCAGCGGCCACGCCCTGGGAGGGGGTCTGGAATTCGCCCTCGCCTGTGACTTCCGCTTCATGTCCCGGGGGAAAGCGACGGTCGGTCTGCCCGAGGCCAACATCGGCCTTTTCCCGGCGGCGGGTGGGACCCAGCGCCTTTCCCGGGTGATCGGCAAGGCTAGGGCTTTGGAACTTATGATTATGGGCAAGGCCCTCTCCGCGGACGAGGCCCTGGCGGTCGGCCTGGTCCACCGGGTTTACGAGCCGGAGGCGCTCCGGGCCGAGAGTCTGAAATTCGCCGGCGAACTGGCGGGGCGGGCTTCCCTGGCCATCGCGGCGATAAAAAAATGCGTCCGCATCGGGTTGGATCTGCCCATCCAGGACGGGCTGAAGCTTGAACTTAAGGAATTCCTGGAGGTGCTCCGGACCGGGGACGCCCGGGAAGGACTGGACGCTTTTGTGAACAAAAGAAAACCTCAATTTAAAGGAAAATAAATAATTAAGCCCAAAGTTCAAAGCAAACTCTAAACCCAAAACCAGAAAACCGAAACAAGAAATTCAGCGGGAGGGACATATGGACTTAAAAGGTAAAGTAGCAATCGTGACCGGCGGAGGGCAGGGGATCGGGAAGGCGATTTGCTTGAAACTGGCGGAATCCGGGGCGGAGGTGGCCGTTTTTGATCTGAATTTTGAGAATGCCCAGGCCACGGTCCAGGAAATCCGGAAGCTTTCCCGGAAAGCGGAGGCCTTCAAGGTTGACGTGGCGGAATGGAAGTCAGTGGAGGAAGCGACCAGGAGAGCAACGGAATCCCTGGGTAACGCTCAGATCCTGGTGAATAACGCGGGTTGGGACCAGATCCAGCCTTTTGTCGAGACCAAGCCGGAATTCTGGAATAAGGTTATCGCGATCAACCTGATGGGGGTGATCCATTGCTCCCGGGCGGTTCTGGACCCGATGATCGAGAGACAGGCGGGGAAGATCGTGAATATCGCCAGCGACGCCGGACGGGTGGGAAGCCTGGGGGAAACCGTTTATGCCGGGGCCAAGGGAGGGGTGATCGCATTTTCCAAGTCCCTGGCCCGGGAAGTGGCCAGATACAATATCAACGTGAACAGTATATGCCCGGGCCCGACGGATACTCCGCTTCTACGGGCCCAGCCGGACAAGGTGGTCCAGGCCCTGGAAAAAGCTATTCCTTTCCGGCGGGTGGCCAGGCCGGAAGAGATCGCTGACGCGGTCCTGTTTTTCGCCTCGCCGCTGTCCAATTACATTACCGGCCAGGTGATGAGCGTCAGCGGCGGGCTGACGATGGCGGGATGAACGATGAAAAGGTTTAAGGTTCAAAGTTCAAGGTTCAAGGTTCAAGGTTTAAAGCTCAAAGACCAAAGTTCCAAAACATAAACCAGAGACCAGAGACCGGAAACCAGAGACCAGAGACTTGTAAATGTTTGAACCTTCCGAGACCGAAAAGCTGATCCTGGACACGGTCCGCCGGATTTGCGCGGAAAAGGTCGCGCCCCGGTCCGCCGCGGTGGACGAAGCCCAGGAATTTCCCGAAGATATCCGTAAACTTTTCGCGGAAAACGGCCTTTTCCGCCTCCGGGTCCCTGAGAGTTTCGGAGGGATTCCCTCCCGGATGGCGCTTTTATGCCGGGTAATCGAAGAGGTTTCCCGGGTGGACGCCAGCGCGGCCCTGCTCCTGGCCAATCACCAGGCGGGTCTTACACCATTTCTTAACGGGGCCGGCCCGCTGGTCCGCCAGCGGATTCTCCCCCAGGTCGGGGCCGGGAATTACCTGATCGGGTTCGCCCTGACCGAGCCGGAAGCCGGTTCGGACGCCGCCGCGATCAAGACCCGGGTGACCCGGGGGAAAAACGGCTATTTTCTCTCCGGCAGGAAGTGCTTCATCACCAGCGGGAGTGTTGCCGATGGTTTTACCATTTTCGGTACAATCGATCCCGAGAAAAAGAAAAAGGGAATAATCGCTTTTTTTATAGAGAAGAATACCCCGGGTCTTTCGGTGGGGAAGGTGGAGAAAAAGATGGGCATGAGGGGCTCGCCCACCACCGACCTGGTTCTGGAAGACGCCTTTGTTCCTTTTGATAACAAGCTGAGCGACGAAGACACCGGCTGGGACCTGGTTCTCTCCGGGCTGACTGACACCCGGATTTTGGTGGCGGCTATGGCTCTCGGACTGGCCCAGGGGGCGATGGAGTATTCCGTCAAGTACGCGAGCCAGAGGGTGCAGTTCGGGGAAGCCATCGCCGGTTTCCAGGGGATCCAATTCATCCTGGCGGACATGGCGATCGGGATCGAAGCCAGCCGGTCCCTCATTTACCGGACGGCCCTGGAGATGGACGAGGGGAAAACCGGGCTGACCCCGATGGCCTCCATGGCCAAATGCCTGGCCTCGGATACCGCGATGCAGGTGACCACCGACGCGGTGCAGATCCTCGGCGGATACGGATATACCAAGGATTACCCGGTGGAGCGAATGATGCGGGACGCCAAGGTCATTCAGATCTTCGAGGGAACCAACCAGATCCAGCGGGTCATCGTGGCTAAGGATTTGTTAAAACGTTACCAGGAAAACATCTGAATTCTCATGAAGAGTTTAAAATCTGCGGGTTGCGTTATTAGGTTGCGCTGCTCGTTTAGTCAATCGGTTACGTCTTTCGGCTTTTAAACCGCAACCGTAAAACTCAACCGAAACGAGCTGCGTAACCGCAACCGAATAACTTAATAACCAAAATACCAAATTAGAAATTTGAAATTAACTGTAGGTGCTTGGTCATTGGGGTTTTGAATTTACAGATGGAGGATAACAATGCCTGGAGCGATTGATTACTGGTGCAACCCTTTTACCCCGGAGATGAGGCACAAGGGGTTCATCGAGGACCCCGAGATGCACGATCTCGTCAGGTGGTGGCGGATGGAAGATCGGATCAAGGGGCTTTCCCCGAAAGATTTCGTCGCGATGATGGACAGAACCGGGATGGACGTGGTAATTGTCCCTGCTTTCCGGATGAAGTCTTTCAAGCGGAAGAAGCTCATGTGGGACTTTTCGGTGGAGGAGATGGCCGAAGCGGTCGGCGCCTATCCCAATCGCCTTAAGGGTCTTTACGGGATAAACCCGGAGATGCGGATGGAAGGGGTAAAAGAGCTGGAAAAAGCCGTGACCAAATACGGTTTTATCGGGGCCCACCTTCATACCTATGGATTCGAGCTTTACCTGAACGATCGGGAATATTATCCCTTTTACGCCAAGTGCGCTGAGCTCGGGGTTCCGGTGGTAATGCAGGTCGGGCATTCGGCGGAATTTCTGCCGAGCAAGTACGCCCAGCCGGTCCTGGTGGATGATATCGCCCTTTATTTTCCGGAGCTCAAGATTGTTGCATCCCATACCGGGTGGCCCTGGGTGGAGGAGGCGATCGCGGCGGCCTGGAAACATCCGAACGTATATATCGGTACCGCCGGCCACCATCCAAAGTATCTTGATCCCTCCCTGGTCCGTTTTATGAACACCCGGGGGATAGGAAAAGTTATGTTCGGATCGACCCACCCGGTGGTGCTATACGAGAATGCTCTTCCCGCCATCGCCGGCTTGAATTTGAAGGATAAAGCCCGGGATGAGTATCTCTTCAGTTCGGCCAAGAAGGTTTTCAATCTTTGACCGTAATAGTCTCGAATAAAAAGTTAATATATGTAATTAGATAATATCAGTTAAAATACTGATAATTAAGGAAAATATTTTGGCAGATTCTCACAAAAAAAACATTGAAAAGATTGAGGAATCCTACCGGGAGAAACATAAAAAACCCGAGACCTGGTCCGGTTTCCCGGTCAAGGAATTCTACCGTCCGGAGGACTCGGCCGGGCTCGATTACGAACGCGATATAGCCGACCCGGGGAGGTTTCCCTTTACCCGGGGGATATACCGGGATATGTACCGGGGGCGTTACTGGACCCGGAGGGAGGTGACCGGGTTCGGAACCCCGATGGATACCAATGAGCGCCTCAAGTTCCTGATCACTGAGGGTTCGGGGGGGCTTAACGTAATCATTGATGTCCCGACCAACCTGGGACTGGATTCGGATCATCCCCGGGCCCGGGGGGAGATCGGGGTCCAGGGGGTGCCGATCTCTTCCATTTCGGACGTGGAGGATATTTTCTCCGGAATCCCGGTTGAAAAGATCAGCGTTTCCCTGATTATCAGTTCCTGTATTACCCCGGTGGTCCTGGCCCAGTACCTGGCGATGGCGGAATCCCGGGGATTGGAGATCGGAAAACTCTCCGGCACCACCCAGAACGATCCGATCCATACCCGTTTCTGCGGGATCAGGATGAGCGCTCCCCTGGACCTGGCTTACAAGACCGGGGTGGATACGGTCGAATATTGCACCCGGAACCTGCCCCGCTGGTATCCGATCAATATCAACCTTTACGATCTCCGGGAGCAGGGGATCAACGCGGCCCAGGAAATCGGTTTCGGTTTTTCCATGGCCATGCTTTACATCCGGGGCGTGCTGGACCGGGATTTGCAGATTGATGAATTCGGCCCCCGGCTCGCTTTTTACTGTTCGGCGCATATGGATTTGTTCGAGGAAGTGGCCAAGCTCCGGGCCGCCCGGAGGCTCTGGGCCCGGATCATGAAAGAGCGGTTCGGGGCCAGGGATGAAAAGTCACTCCAGTTCCGTTTCGGGGTGCACACCGCGGGCTGTTCCCTGGTCCCCCAGCAGCCCCTGAACAATATCGTCCGGATCGCCTATCAGGCCCTGGCGGCGGTTCTGGCCGGAGTCCAGTCCCTCCATTGCTGTTCCTTTGACGAACCGATCGCCCTGCCGACCGAGGAAGCGGTCCGGGTGGCCATCCGCACCCAGCAGATCCTGGCCTATGAAACCGGGGTGGCCAACGTTTCCGATCCCCTCGGAGGTTCATATTATGTCGAGGAATTGACCGACCGGATCGAAAAAGAGGCGGTCAAAATCATTGAGGAGATCGAATCCCGCGGCGGGATGATGGAGGTTTTAAAAAACGGCTGGATCGACCAAGAACTGGAGAAAGCCGCCCTCCGGTATCAGAAAGAAGTGGAAAGCGGGGAACGGATCATCGTGGGGGCCAACGCCTTCCAGATCCCCCCGGAAGAGGATTTCCAGGCCCGGGTGCACCGGATCTCTTCCGGCGCGGAGGAGATCCAGCTTAACCGGGTTAAACGGTTTAAATCCGAGCGAGATTTCAAGAAAACCCGGGAAGCGATCAGGAATTTGAAGAGCCGGGCGGAGGAGGGGGAAAAGATTAACCTGATTCCCGCGATGATCGAGGCGGCCAGGGCGAAGGCCACCCTGAGCGAGGTCCTCGGCACGGTTCGCCAGGTTTACGGCTATCCCTACGACCCGTTCGAAGTGGTTAAAAACCCGTTCGTTTAAACAATAAAACCCCTCTCCCCTCGTGGGACTTGTCCTGAAGGCTCATCCTGAAGGCTCGTCCTGAAGGAGAGGGTTGGGGTGAGGGGGAAAAAATTATCAATTAGTTTATTTGTAGGGGCGGGGCTTGTCCCCGCCCGCGAAAGGGAGGGCATTAAGCCCTCCCCTACGAAAAAAAATAACGGAATACAAATCAGGGCGTATAACCGGCCCGTTCCTGGGCTGCGAAGAAAGGAATGAATGGCAAACTATGACGTGATCATCATCGGCGCCGGGGTGGCCGGGACAACCGCGGGGGCGCTCCTGGCCCGGAAGGCCGGGAAAAAGGTGCTGATCCTGGAAAAAGAGGAAGAGATCGGGGGCCGGGATATCTCTTTCCCCGGCGAGGGCATTGATACGGAACGATACCCAAGGCTAATCCGCGGCGCGGCCAAGACCTGGTTTTTCCATTCCGAACCGCACCTGGAGAAGATCGTGAAGGAAAAGCTTCTCCACGGTTTCACCCTGGAGGCCGGGATCCACGTTCTGCCCCATTCCGAGAAAGGCCGGACCGCCATCCTACTTGAGAAACTCGGAAAACCGATTGAACTCTTCCCGGTTAAGAGCGCCGGCTATTTCCACGAGGGCAGGCTTTACCGGATGGAAAACGGCAGCGAACGGGGCGGCAATTTTCCCTGGATGTCGGCCCGGGACCAGGAAGAAACGGCCAGGTTAAACCGGGAAATGGTGGTTCTTTCCACTGAAGAAGCTTTCCAAATGAATATCCTGCCTTTTTCCGAGTGGTTGAAAATGAAAACCGCCAGTCCCGGCGTGACTGAACTTCACGCGGTCATTGCCACCTTGAACGCCACTATCAATGATCCCGACCAGATCTCGGCCGGCGACCATATCCTGATGAACCGGGGGGTGGCGCGCTCGGGCAAGCGGTTTTCCCTGGGAGGGTGCTCCACGGTTCCGGCCCCCGGCTTCCAGCAGATCCCGATGAAACTCGCCCAGGTAGTGACCGAAAACGGGGGGGCGGTCCGGGTTTCCTCCCCGGTCATGCGGGTGGTGGTCGAAAAGGGCCGGATCAAGGGGGTGCAGGCGCTTCTGGAAGGAAACCCCGAGTTTATCCCCGCCCCCGTGGTCGTGAGCAGCCTGCCTGTCAAGGATGTCTTCCGGATCATCCCGGAAGAAAATTTTCCGGTTGATTTTGTCAGCCGGGTGAAATCTTTCTGGTCGGCGGGGGCGATCTGCATCTATTACGGGCTCAAGGACAGGGTGATCAAGGAAGATATGACCTTCGTTCCCCGGGTCCTGGGGGCGGAGGATGGATATACCGGGGATGTCCGTCTCGGTTTCTGGGCCAGCTCAAACATGGATCCCTCCCGGGCGCCGGAGGGGATGCAGCTGATCGACGCTTACTGCTCCCTGACCGACCAGGAAACTTACCAGAAAGACCTGGTCCGGAACGCGTACATAGCCATGGATAGATTTTTCCGCCAGTCCTATCCGGGGTTCGAGAAAAACCTGGCATTCGCGATCGTGACCGTTACCGACAGCCTGATCCCGGTGGCCCAGGCCCCGGACCAGGTAGGGGAAGCCCGCCCGCGGGCGAAATGCCCCTGGGTGGAAGGTTTGTTTTTTGCCTCGGATACGGCGGAATGCTGGGCGGCGGCCAACGACGCCGCCATCCACGCGGGCATAATCTGCGCCAGCCGGATCACCGGAGAAGATTATCTCCAGCTCCTTCCGGATTATCATCGGTAAAAAAGCTAGGAAGTTTGGAAGCCTAAGAGCCTAGAAGCCTTGAAGCCTTGAACCCTTTAAATCCTGACCGAAACCCCTTTGCTCTTCAGGTATTCCTTGGCCTGCCGGATGGTAACCTCGCGGAAGTGGAAGATAGAGGCGGCCAGGGCGGCCTGGGCCTTGCCTTTGGTCAAGGCGAGAAAAAGGTC
>JAPLJI010000052.1 GCA_026388655.1 Pseudomonadota bacterium | reverse complement strand
CGTGAGAAAATTATAATTCCCCGGAAGGAAGAAGAAAATGATAAAGCCAGGACGAGGTTGGGCCGGGATTATCCTCCTGCTCTGCATGGCCCCGGTCATCCACCAGGTTTTATCCCTGCTCGATCGGATGCTGGATCAAGAATGACAAACCCGCTCCGAACCCTGGTCATCTGCGATTTCGACGGCACCGTGTCCAAAAAAGACGTGGGTTATAACCTGCTCTCGCATTTTAGCGGCGGACGCTGGGATGAGATCGACCAGGATTTCGTCGCGGGCAGGATCGGGTCGCGCGAGGCTTACCAGCGGATGATCACCCGGCTCCAGGGGATCGAGGCGGATTATCAGCGGGTGGCCCGGGAGCTCGGGGAGATGGATCCCGATTTCGCCGCCTTCGTCCAATTCTGCCAGGAACGGGGGATGGCGGTGAAGATCGCCAGCGATGGGTTCGGCCTGTACATCCGCCTGTTTCTGGAAGAACTCGGGATCCGGGGAGTGGAATATTTCGCCAATGAAATCTGTTTCGGGCCCGGCGGAAAAATGACGGCGGATTTTCCCTTTGCCTCCGCGGATTGCCCGGATTGCGGCTGCTGCAAGCAGGAACTGGTCCGGGGATATCGGGACCGGTTTGACCGCATTGTTTATATCGGGGACGGGATCTCGGACCGGTGCGCCGCCCTGGAAGCCGACCTGGTTTTCGCCAAGCGGAGTCTTTACCACCATTGCCTGGCGCAGGGCTTGCGGGCTTTTTCCTTCCGGGGTTTTTCCGACATCCTCCAGGTGTTTCAATTCCGCCTGCGGGGGGTCATTTTCGACCTGGACGGCACCCTGATCGATTCTTTCGAGCCGATCTTCCGGAGCTTCCGGCACGCCTTCCAGATCCTGGGGTACGACCTCCAGCTCCTGGAGGGGAAACGCAACGTGGTGGGGTCGACCCTGGAGGAAAGCCTCTCCCAACTGGTGGACCCCAAGGATGTTTCCCGGGCGGTGCAGATTTTTCGGGAGCATTACCGCCGGACCTTTGCCGAGGGAACCCGGATCCTGCCCGGGGTGGAGGAGACTTTGGAGACCCTGGCCGGTCTCGAACTCCAGCTGGCGGTGGCCACCAACAAAAACGGGCCCCTGTCCCGGGAGATTCTCGAACACCTGGGCCTGAAAAAATATTTCCGGGAGATCGTGGGGGCGGGGGAAGGTTTCGCCTCCAAGCCGGCGCCCGAAATCCTCACCGGGATTGCCGGCCGGCTGGGATTGCCGCCCGGGGAATTGGTCTATCTCGGGGATTCCCCGCTGGATATCAGCGCCGGCCGGGCCGCCGGGATGAAAACCGTGGGCGTTCCCACCGGCTATTACTCGGCGCTGGAACTGGGGGAGGAAAAACCCACGCTGTTCTGCCCGTCGCTCCGGGAATTCATCCCCGCCGCCCGGATCTTACAGGATGGTATGGCCGGGGGCAAAGGGCAAAGCGCATAGCGCATAGCGCAGGGTGCAGGGAGCAGGGAGTAGGTTATCAGGTAACCAGAGAAACCCAGGAAATTTACGAATGACGATTTACGAACCCTTCGACAGGCTCAGGATAAATGACGAATGAAAACCAAAGCAATCGTCAATCGTCAATCTGAAATCGTCAATTAGCCCTCGGCACCAGGCTCTTCACCCTTTGCGCCTTGTTCCCCGCTCTCTGCTTTTTTAGTCCCGGCGAGCTGGCCGCAGGCGGCCTGGATCTCCGCCCCGCGGGGTTCCCGGATGAAGACGATTCTTCCCTGGGATTTTAAAATTTCCTGGAAACGCAGGACCCGGGAATTTTCCGGGGAGGAAAGACCCGAACCGGGAAAGGGATTGTGGGGGATCAGGTTGACGCGGGCCCGGATTCCCCGCAGGGATTTCTCGAGCTCCGCGGCGCATTTTCCCGAGTCGTTTTCACCCCGGATCAGAACGTATTCGATCATCAGCCGGCCCGGATAGTTGTGGGGAAAATCTCTCAGGACCTGGAGCAGGCCGGGGAGGGGATATTTGGTTTCCACCCCGGGCATAAGTTTTTTCCGGAGCTCCGGGTTGGGGGCGTTCAGGGAGATGGCGAAGCGGATTCTGCTTTCCGCCGCCAGCGCCTTGAGCTCCGGGATGATTCCGGAGGTCGAGACCACGATCTTTCGGGGCGAAAGGGCCAGGCCCTGGGGATCGGTGAGCAGGGAGATCGCCCGGCGCAGTTCGGAGGGGTTCAGCAGGGGCTCCCCCATGCCCATGAAGAGGATGTTGCCCAGGCGGTCGACGGGGGGGGCATTTTTGAGGAGCAGGTAGATCTGGCCCAGGATTTCGGCGGCGGAGAGATGGCGGCGGAAACCCCGCGCGCCGGTGGCGCAGAAAACGCAGGCCAGGGGACAGCCGGCCTGGGAGGAAACGCAGAGGGAAAAATATTTCCGCTCGGGAAGAAAAACCGCCTCGACCGCTTCCCCGTCCGCCAGCCGGAAGGCGTGCTTGCGGGTGCCGTCCGGCGCGGCCAGGGTCCGCTCGATCCTCACGGTGGAGACCAGGTAGGCGGCCCCCAGGCGCTCCCGCAGGGCGAGCGGAAGGTTGGTCATCGCGGAGAAGTCCCAGGTGTTTTTCCGATGGATCCACTGGAAGAGCTGATCCGCGCGGAAGGGAGGCTCCGAGAACCCGGCGAACAATTCCCGGAGTTCTTCGCGATTCAGGGAGATGAGGTCGTTCATAAATCAGCAAGTAACTTGAAATTCAAATTTCAAAATCTCCCTCGACCCCGATGGGGGTCTCAGGACAAGTACCCCAGAGGGGCAAATGACAAAATAATGCCAAAGTTCCAAGTTCAAAGTTCAAAGGAACCCCCCATAACCCAAAAGCAAAATCGGATTTATGATTTTTTGTTTTTTGAACTTTATTTGAACTTTGGATTTAAGCATTTGACCTTTTGACTTTGACCTTTGACCTATCACCCAACACTTATCACCCAACACCTGATACACTTATGTAAAAGATTGAACCAATAAAAGGAAAACAGAGGCGGGTAAAGTTTTGCGAAAAAAAGGCCAGGCCAGTCGGGACCGGTGGGCCGGGATCATCCTGGCCGCCGGCAAGGGAACCCGGATGAAATCCTCCCGGGCCAAGGTGCTGCACCAGCTCGGAGGGGTTCCGATGGTCAGGTACCCGATCCAGGCGCTCGGCGATCTCGGGGTGCGTCCGATCGTGATGGTGGTCGGCCACCAGGCCGAGGCGGTCAAGGCGTCCCTGGCCGGGTTTCCCGGGCTCGAGTTTGTCCGGCAGTTTCCCCAGCTCGGCACCGCCCACGCGGTGGGGAAAGCCCGGGCCATCCTGAAGGATTTCCCCGGGCAGATCGTGATTCTTTCCGGGGATGTTCCCCTGATCCAGGCCGCGTTCCTGAAGAGATTCCTGAACTTTCACCTCCGGCGGCGGGCCGGGCTTTCCGTGCTCACCACCCGGGTTCCCGACCCGCGGGGTTACGGCCGGATCATCCGCGACCGGCAGGGGCTGATCGCGCGGATCGTGGAGACCCTGGATGCCGACGCCGCGGCCCGGGAGATCCGGGAAATCAACGCCGGGATCTACGCGGCCGATCCGGGTTTTCTTTTCTCCCTGCTGAAGGCAGTGAAAAAAAATCCGAAGAAGGGGGAATATTATCTGACCGACATTGTCCGCCTGGCCGCGGAGCGGGGCCGCCCCGCCGGGGCCTTTTCCGCCGAGGATTACCGCTCGGTCCTGGGGATTAATACCCGGGAAGAGCTGGGCGAGGCGGAAAAGATCCGGCAGGGCCAGATGGTCGAAAAACTCCTGGCGCGGGGCAGCTCGGTTGGGGATCCGGACTCGGTCCGGATCGATTCCACGGTGAAGGTGGGGCCGGAAACGGTAATCCACCGGGGGGTGAGCCTGAAAGGCCGGACCGTGATCGGGCGCGGGGTCGTCCTCGGGGAAGGGGTAATCGTCTCCGATTCCGAGATCGGCGCCGGGACCCGGATACATCCCTACTCGGTAATCTCGGGGGCCCGGGTCGGGCTCCGGGCGCAGATCGGCCCGTTTGCCCACCTCCGCCCCGGCTCGGTGGCGGGGGTTGAGGCCCGGGTCGGAAACTTTGTCGAGCTGAAAAAACAACGGGTCGGGGACCGGGGTTTCGTCGGGAGCGATACCCGGTTGGTCGCCCCGGCGCGGATCGGCCGGCACCAGTAAAATAATATCCCGGGATGCGCGCGGAGAATCAGGGATTGCCAGCCGCCCGGGCGGAAAGAATCAAGAAGAAGGAAGAATAAACGGGGATAAGGAAAGCTCTTTAAAACGGAGGCAGCATGACAGCGAAAAGGGTAATCGGGATCGTCTTTTTACTTTTACTGACCGGGGCTTGGGCCGCGGGTTGCAAGGGCAAGACCGGGGGAACCTCCCAAGGGAAAAGAGGGGAAGCCCTGGGCCAACCGCCCCAGGGCGGGGAAGTGCTCGCCACGGTCGGAAACCAGGAAATCACCCAGAAGGAATTTGAATACCAGATCGCCCAACTGAGCCAGACCGATCCCAAATCGGTCAAGACCCTGCAGGGTCTGACCAGCTTCCTGAACAGCTACATCAACCGGAAACTGGTTTTGAAGGAGATCGCCAACGAGCCGCCCGACCCCCAGGTTGAACGCCAGGTCCAGCTCATCTGGGAAAACGCGATGATTAATAAATACCTGGAAAAGACCCTGAAAGACCGGGTGGTGACCGAGGAGAAAGTCCGGGCCTATTACGAAGCCAAGAAAAAAGATTTCCTGACCCCGGAAATGATCCATGCGGCCCACATCATGTTCAAGATCAGCCCGCAGGTCAAGCCGGAGGAGAAGCAGGCGGCCCGGCAAAAGGCGGAGGCGGCGCTCAAACGGCTGCAGGCCGGGGAGAATTTTCAAAACCTGGCCCGCCAGGTTTCCGAGGACGAGATTTCCGCGTCCCATGGCGGGGACCTGAGCTACTTCGCCCGGGGCCACCTGCCCCCGGAGTTTGAGGAGGCGACCTTCGCCCTGAAGAAGGAAGGGGAGCTCTCCGGCATTGTCGAGACGCGCATGGGTTTACACATTATCAAGCTCCTGGGGCGAAAGTCGCCGGAGCTCATTCCCTACGCCGACGTCAGGGAAAAGATCATGAACCACCTGGGGCCGGCCAACCGGCAGGACGCTTACCGGACTTATATCGAGGAACTCCGCCGGACCAACAACGTGAAGATCAGCAACGCCGCGCTCATGACTATAGTGACGACCGGGTCTTTGAAGGAAACGGTCGAAAAGCTGGGCTACCAGAAGACCGTGCCCCCGGGCACTTCGCCCTCGGGTCCCGGAGGCTACGCGGAAGGAATGACCAGATGAAGTCAGGGCGGGGCGGAATCTGCCGGGGAGGGGTAATCCTCCTGCTCCTCCTGGGGGCGGGGGGCCCGGCCTGCCACCGGGGACCGGGTTCCGACCAGACCCCGCCGGTGGCGACCGTGAACGGGACGAAAATCAGCCTGGCCGATTTGGAAGAGGCCCTGCGGCCGGTCCTGGTGAACTCGCCCTCGTTTTCCCCGATCGAAACCTCCGCCTGGGAGGCCCTGAAGTTCAACGCCCTGAACCAGCTGGTCGAGCGCAACCTGCTGGTTCAGGAAGCTCACCAGAAAGGGATTAAGCTCGCGGACAAGGAACTCGAGGCCCGGGAAGCGGAGATCCGAAAGGATTATCCCCAGGGGGAATTCGAGAAGGTCCTGCTTTCCCGCTTTATCGATTATGAGCGCTGGCGGCAGAATTTGCGGGATGACCTTTTGATCCAGAAATTGATCGAGAACTCGGTCCCGGTCTCGCCGGTGACCGGATTTGTCGTGTCCCGTTACTACCAGCGGCACCAGGACCAGTACCAGGTCCCGGTCCAGGTCCGGGCCCGCCAGATCGTGGTCCGGACCGAGCAGGAGGCCCAGGCGGCCCGGGAAGAGCTCCTCAAGGGAGGGGATTTCGCCAAGCTGGCCCGCCGGCTCTCCCTTTCCCCGGACGCGGAGCAGGGAGGGGACCTGGGATTTTTCAGCGCAGGGGTGATGCCTCCGGAATTCGACCAGGTGGTTTTTTCCCTGCCCCCGGGCAAGATCAGCCAGGTGGTGAAGAGCCCCTACGGTTATCATCTCTTCCTGGTCGAGGAGGTTCGGGAAAGCAAGGCCCTGACGGAAGCACAGGTGAAGGAAAAAATCCGGGAACTCCTGGCCCGGGAGACCCGGGAAAAGTCCTACCAAGATTGGCTGCAGAAACTGAAAGAAAAGGCGGAGATCAAGGTCAACCAGGCCCTGGTCAAGGAGAAAATCAACCCGTCCGCCCCCTTGGGAAAATGAAAAAAATTCTGGCAGCCGGATTATTAATTCTCGGGATGGCGGGTTCCGCCTGGCCCCGGACCGTGGAGGGGATCGTCGCGGTGGTGGAAGGGGCGCCGGTCACGCTCTCCGAGCTCAACCAGTTTATCGCGCGGAGCTCGGCCGTTCCCAACCCCAGCCTGCCCGGCCCGGACGACCGGAAGCGGTGGCTCGAGTTCCTGATTGAGGACCGGCTGATCGAGAAGGAGGCGGAGAAGATCGGGGTGACGGTTTCCGAACCGGAAGTGGACCAGGCCATCACCGAACTCTTGCAAGCCAATTCCCTGGCCCTCCCGGACCTGAAGAATCTGCTGAAGGAGCGCGGGCTCTCCGAGGCGGAGTATCGCCGGGAAATCAGCCGGGAGCTGATCCGGAACCGGGTTCTGGCCCGGGAGATCCAGTCCCGGGTTTTTCTCTCCGAAGACAAGGTCCGCACCTATTATCTGGAAAACATCAGTCGTTTTTCCACCCCGCCGCAGCAGCGGATTTCGCAGATTTTCATTTCCCGCTCCCGTCCCCAGGCCGAGGAGCGATTGAAGAAGCTGGAGCGCCTCCTGCAGGAGGGAAAGGATTTCGCCGAGCTGGCGCGGGAGTTTTCCGACGACCCTTCCCGCCAGAACGGCGGAGACATCGGTTACTTTGCCCTCTCGGAATTGAAACCGGAGCTCCGGGAGGCACTGGCCCGACTTCCCCTGAAAAAACCCAGTGCCCCGGTGCGAACCGAGGAAGGCTTTCACCTTCTGCTGGTTACCGGGCTGAAAGCCGGGGCGCCCACTCCTTTCGCCGAGGTCAAGAGCCAGGTGACGGAGGAACTCTACAACCGGGAGGTCGACCGGGGTTTCCGGAGCTGGCTGGAAGGGATCAAGTCCCGGGCCAAGATTGAGCTCAAGCCGGAGCCATAGCCCTTGCGCAAACGGCCGAAGATCGGGATCACCCTGGGCGATCCCGGCGGGATCGGGCCGGAGGTCATTCTCCGGGCCCTGGCGGCTCCCGCGGTCCGGTCCGCGGCCTCCCCGATCGTCCTCGGGGATCTGGCCGTTCTCGCGCGCTTAAAAAAAATCCTTAAAATCCGGCTCCCGCTGGAGGCGGTTTCCCCGCCCCGCCTGGAGCCGTCGGCGCCGGGAGCGATCCCGGTCTGGAACCTTTCCGAGCTGAAGCCGGGGGAGATCGCGGCCCGGGGGTTCACCCCGGGACTGGCCCAAGCCTGCCGGACTTACCTGGAAAATGGGGTAGCCCTGGCCCGGGCGGGGATCATCCAGGCCCTGGTCACCGGGCCGGTGCCCAAGGCCGTCTTCCGGCTCTCCGGGCTCGCGTATTCCGGGCATACCGAGTTCCTGGCCGAGCGGACCGGGGCGGACGATTATGCCATGATGTTTGTCGGAGGAAACCTGCGGGTCGTCCTGGCCACGATTCACCTTCCCCTCGCCCGGGTGCCCCGGAGCCTTTCCCGGGAAGGGATTCTTAAAAAAATCCGCCTGATCCACCGGGAATTCCAGCGCCTCTTTCGGATCAGACGGCCCCGGATCGCCGTAGCCGGCTTGAATCCCCACGCCGGGGAGGAGGGCCTCCTGGGCCGGGAGGAAATCGAGGTGATCCGGCCGGCGGTGGTCGCGGCCCGGAAGGCCGGGATCAGGGCCGAGGGGCCCTTCCCGGCGGACGCCCTCTTCGGGCGTTTTCATTCCGGGGAGTTTGACTGCATCCTGGCGATGTATCACGACCAGGGGCTGGCCGCCTTCAAAACCCTGCACTTCTATTCGGGGGTCAACGTTACCCTCGGACTGCCGATCATCCGCACCTCCCCGGACCACGGCACCGCCCGGGATATCGCCGGGAAAGGGGTGGCTGACCCCGAGAGCATGAAGAACGCCATTCTCCTGGCCGCCGAGCTCGCGCAAGCCGGAAGATAAAAGGGAAAAAAGTTTCTGGTTTCGGGTTGAAGGCGGCGAAAACTCTGCTCCGGGACGCGGGAATCACAGTAGCCTGATTTTCTCTCTCGGTAAAATCCTTGCAACAATTTATTCCGAATAATGTAGTGGTTGTTTCCTAATTGTTCGTAGTCGCCCGATTAATCGGGCGCTTTTAAAAACAGCCGATCCCGCCCAGTGATGGGACAAGTGAATCGGCAGACGACAAAAAAATCCGCCCGCGAATGACGGAGAAATGGATTCAAATACATTTTTAGGGTTTAAATTCCGTAATCAAAATTGATATATAATGAAACGGGGGATTTAAAAAATATCATTTCTCATGTCTATCCGAAAAAGTAAAAATTCCGATCGTTACGACACTTCGCAATTGATCGAGGCCCAATTCAAACCCGGGTCGCGGGGGCGGGTGCTGAGGAATTTGCTCGGGATTACCAGCAAGCGGGAAATGGATAAAGCTGAAGCCGGGGCATTAAAACAGGCCTTGGATACGCTGGTTAAAACTTACGATCAGGAACACCAATTTACCGCGAAAGATATCCGCGGAATTCATAAGCTATGGCTAAGCTCAATCTATCCCTGGGCGGGGAAGTACCGGCAGGTGAATTTGATGAAGGGGGATTTCCCCTTTGCCTTCGCCAGACAAATACCCAATCTCATGCAGGAGTTTGAAAATGAATATCTTGAAAATTTTACACCTTGCCGTTTTTCTCCGGTGGAAAAAACGATAAAGGCAATCGCTATCGTCCACACGGAATTGGTTCTAATCCATCCTTTCCGGGAAGGTAATGGCAGGGTTTCGCGGGTCTTGGCCACGTTGATGGCTAATCAAGCAGGGCTTCCATTTCTAAATTTTGAATCGATTTTAGGGAAGCAAAGACAGGAATATTTCGCGGCGGTCCGCTACGGACTGGATAGGAATTATGCGCCGATGGAGAAAATATTCAGCGGGGTGATCAGGAAGACGATTTCTGATTTTGAGAAGAGTTAGGTTTCCTGGCTTTATGATTGTTGTTTTTCAGGGCGCGCTTTAAAGAGGCGGGAAGCGGACCAATTTCAATGGCGGTTGAGCTCAAGATATTAGCAACGAGTGATTCCTCGTATTTTTCGGGTTCGCGAAGATATGGGTTGGTTTCGATCAGGGGCTTTTTCCGCATAAAATAATTATAGCAAAAACATCGGATTTATTCCTCCGTCAGAGTGTTTTTTAAACTTGTATTTCCCCGTGGTCTTGCCACGGGGTTACCTTGTTCCGTCATTCCGCATCCCCAATCAAGTTGAGGACATGCTTGATGCGGCCGACCCGAGCCGTTGGCTCGGGCCGGCAAGGGAATCCAGATGTATTTTCTGGATCCCCGCTTCCGCGGGCGATGACAATTGGAGGGGTGGGTTCCCGCTGGAGTTTATCCTGAGCGTAGTCGAAGGGCGGGAATGACAACCCAGAGCCTAAGAATCGTTTTAAGCAAGATACCCCGCGGTCTTGCCGCGGGGAGCTTCATTGAAGGTAATTTTGATCAACGCAAGCTTGAATTAGTATTCCAAACAGAGTATATTTGGTAGTATGAAAGTCAAGACATCCATAACCTTATCAGAAAACCTTTTAAAAGCCATCGACCAACACGCGGGCTCGGATAAAACCCGTTCGGCCTTCATCGAGAAGGCCATGTGGGTTTTCATCGCCCAGATGATCCGGGACGAACAGAATGCCCGGGACCTCGACATCATCAATCGCCGGGCCGAGCGTTTGAACCGGGAAGCGGCCGACGTCCTCGAATACCAGACAAACCTGTGAAACGGGGCGAGCTTTACCGCGTGATCAAGCCGTCCGCCCAGGACCCGAAAAAATCGCGGGTTTTCGTGGTGGTCAGCCGTCAGGTAGTAATCGATTCACGCCTTTCGACCGTGATCTGCGCGCCCGTCTATTCCGTCCACGACGGGTTGTCAACGCAAATATTAATCGGTGAGGAAGAAGGTTTGAAACACGATAGCAGTATTCATTGCGACGAACTGGTCAGCCTGCCGAAATCGGTATTGACGAACTACGTGGGCGCGTTGTCTCCGCAAAAAATCCCCGCCCTCAACCGAGCCCTGCGGATGGCCCTGGATATTCCGGATCAGTGGGGATAAATGGGCGGCCGCCTGCTGCCGTTGATATAAACCTGTAAGTCAGCGGAGACTCGGGATCTGCCCAGGACCCATAACCCCTCATAAGTCCCTCCCCCTGGAGGGGAGAGAGTGGGGTGGGGGTGGAAGAATATTTTTCACCCTCCCCTCTATCCCCTCCCATCGAGGGAGGGGAGGTATTTTTTAATAGGTGGTTACCCCGTCGGGGATTTGCCGCACTTCGGGCAGGTCTCGGGGAGCTCGGCAAGCTCCGCCCCGCAGGACTCGCAGATGAACCTCGTCCCCTCGGATTTCAAATAGATCTCCAGGAGCTCCCGGGCCTTCTTCGCGTCCGGTTCGAGGACCCGGATGGCGTGGCCCGGGGTGTTCAGGCGGAAGGGGTCGAGATCGGGTTTGCCGAGGAGAAAGGGGATCCGGTTTTCCTCCAGGAGCCCGATGGCCATCTGGAGCTCGATCGAATTGTCGCTGGCCAGGATCTCGACGGAGGGACTCTTGGAATCGGGGCTTTCGGTGGAGGGGAGGGCGTCGGTGAGGGCGGCCCCGCACTCCGCGCAGACGTGGATATGGGGGAGATATTCGGAGCGGCAGATCGGGCAAAAGGCCATATTAGTTAACAGACCAGCAGACCAACAGTTAAAAGTACGAAGCCATCAGATTAAAATGAAAAGTTAAAAGTGAAATGTAGCCGCAGGCTTTAGCCTACGAAAGCAATGCGTCTCTCGGCTTCGCTTCCTTCGAAGACTCTCGAGTTAAGCCCCTTGCTCCCTGCCCTCTGCGCTTTGCCATTTCACCCATCACCTCTAACTTGAAATCCAAATTTCAAAATCCAAAGTTCAAATAAAGTTCAAAAAATAAAAACTCGAATAAATCCGGTTTGTTATTTCGTTTTGACATTTAGGCTTTGACATTTATTTGACATTTAGGCTTGGGCATTTGAACTTTTAACTTTGACCTTTCACCTTTCACCTACGACCCATGACCCTTTTGGTAGCTTATAATGAGGATGATGAATTGGGAAGATAGGAGATAGGAGATAGGAGATAGGAGATAGGAGATAGGAGATAGGAGATAGGAGATAGGGCAAGCCAAATGACTAATTTCTAATGACGAATTTCTAATCAAACACCAATGAACAATGACTAAAGAAACCAGATAAACCCGATGAACGATCTCAACGAAACTAACGTTATTAACGATCCTAACGAATTGTTTTGTCGGCGGCCGGCAGTCGGCGGTCTGCGGTCGTTCAAAGATCAGATCAGTGGAAAAGTATTTTGAGGAAGTTCGTGAACGTTTGAGCCGGGCGAAGCGGGCGGCGGCGCTGACCGGGGCGGGCATCTCCGCCGAGAGCGGGGTGCCCACCTTCCGGGGCCCGGAGGGGCTCTGGAAGAATTTCCGGCCCGAGGATCTGGCCACCCCGGAGGCCTTCGCCCGCGATCCCCGGCTGGTCTGGGAATGGTACAACTGGCGCCGGGGCCGGATTGCGCCCTGCGCGCCCAACCCCGCCCACCACGCTCTGGTCACCCTCGAGCAAAAAATCCCGGATTTCACCCTGATCACCCAGAATGTCGACGGCCTGCACCGCCGGGCCGGGAGCCGGAAGGTTCTGCACCTGCACGGCACCATCTGGGAGGTGCGCTGCCCCGGATGCGGGCGGGTGGAGGAGAACCGGGACCCCGAACTGGCTTATCCGCCGCTTTGTCCGGATTGCCGGGGACTCCTGCGCCCCAACGTGGTCTGGTTCGGGGAGGCACTGGATCCCGCGATCCTGTCCCGGGCCGAGGAGGCCCTGGAGAAATGCGAGATTCTTCTGGTGGCGGGAACCTCCGCCGTCGTCCAGCCCGCGGCCTCGATGGCCCTGTGGGCGAAAAGGGCGGGGGCTTACGTGGTCGAGATCAACCTGGAGCCGACCCCGCTCTCGCGGGCGGTGGATATAAGTTTTCAGGGAAAAGCAGGGGAAATCCTGCCGCGATTGCTACCGCAACAAAGCCAGGAAGCTGGGAAGCATAGAAGCCTAAGAGCCTAAAAACCTGGAAAGCTAGAAGGCTGGAAAGCGGGAAAGCTGAGAGCTGACCGCTGATAACTGATAGCTGATTTCTGATCGCTAGCTTTTCGGCTGGCCCCACAATTCCTTGATCTTGGCTCGCAGGACTTTCCCGATCGGGGAAACGGGCAATCCCTCGACGAAAACCACCTGCCGCGGTTTTTTGTAGCTGGCGATCTTGTCCTTGCAAAAATCGATGATCTCTTCCGGGGTGGCTTTCTCCCCGGGTTTCAGGACCACCACCGCCCGGATGATTTCCCCCCACTGCTCGTCGGGGACCCCGATCACGCACACATCCGCGATCTTGGGATGGGCGTGGAGGATGTCTTCCACATCGAGCGGGAAGATTTTTTCCCCGCCGGAGTTGATGCACTCCTGCTTCCTTTCCACCATGTAGATCTCGCCGTCCTGGCCCCGGTAGGCCAGGTCGCCCGAGCGGAACCAGCCGTCGGAGGTGATCACCTGGTTGGTCTTCTCCTGGTCCTTGTAGTAGCCCTTCATCAGGGAGGCGCCCTTGTACTGGAGCTCGCCGATCTCGCCGTCGGCGACCGCCTCGTCTTTTTCATTCACGATCTTCACCTCCAGGCCGGAGAGGAGCTTGCCCACCGAGCGGTCCCGGACCGACTCAGCGTCCCCGTCCACCTTGGCGGTGGTGACCGGGGCCATCTCGGTCTGGCCGAAGGCATCCACCAGGAGGGCCTCGTGGAAGGCGGTCAGCATCTTCTTCTTGTATTTATCGGAAAGCAGGGCCGCCCCGGTCAGGGCGATCTTCATCGAGGAAAGGTCGTGCTGGTCGATCCTGGGGTCGTCCACCAGTTTTTTCCACTGGGTGGGCACCATGAAGGTCCAGGTGATTTTCTCCTTCTCGATCAGGTTGAGGACCTCGGCCGGGTCGAAGCTCTGGTTCAGGGGGATCACGGTGGTGCCTTTCTGGTTGCAGAGGAAGAGGAGCCAGAGGGCGTAGCTGGCCAGGTGGAAGAAGGGCGGGGCCGGGAGGGTGCGGATGAAGTCGGTGGTCGGCGGGTTTTTGAAGTTGAGGGCGAGCATTTTCAGGCGGAGCGCGAGGCTGCCTCCGACCTTGAAGCGCCCGGAGAGCTGGAGCTTGAGAATCCGGGGGATCAGGGCGAGCTTGCCGGCCCAGGTGTAAGGATAAATGGAAAGCTCCACGAACTCGGCGAAGTTCTCGCCGAGCTTGAACTGGACCCGGAGGTCGTATTTCTCCGTGGTCCCGGTCATGAGCTTGACCTTTCCCTCCTTCAGAATGGCGGTGATGGGAGGAAGGACAATCGGGCCGTCGGACTGGAGTTCAAAGGACAGGATCTTGCCCTCCATCCCCGGGTCCTCGAAAAGGAGGGCGAGCTGCCCGAGGAGGACGTTGAGGGCGCCCTGGATCTTGCGCTCGGATTCATTGCGGGCGTAAAGCGGGTCGTTCAGGGTGGAAACCGGCGGGAGCATGGAAAGGAGCAGGGAGGTGATCTGCTGCTGGTTGGCGATGAAATTCAGGTAGGTGAGCATCACCCCCTTGGAGCGGCCGGTGGTGCCCCCGGTGTACATGAGCACGGCTAGATCGTCCAGCCCCACCTCGACCCGGGGCTCCTTCGGGGAGGAGGTCCGAATCAAGTCCTCGTAATGGAGAAGACCCGGGGGGGGAGCCACGGTGGGCTTCTGCCCGTACCGGCCGGTCTGGATCACGTAGAACTTGATCTGGGGGAGGGAGCCGCGGATCTCCTTGACCAGGGGCAGGAACTCGTCCTCAAAAAGAAACCCCTGGGCGTCGCTGTTCTCGAGAACGTATTCGACCTCGTTTTTAACGTAGCGGTAATTGACCGGGACGGGGACGGCCCCGAGGGCCTGGATGGCGAGGTTGATCTCCAGGAATTCCGGGCAATTGTGGAAGAGGAAGGCGCATTTGTCCCCTTTCTTGATCCCCATTTTGGAAAGGGCGTTGGCCAGGCGGTTGACCCGGTCGAACTGCTCCTTCCAGGTAATCCGCAGGTCGCCGAAGATGACCGAAGGGGTGGCCGGGGGAAAATATTTGGCCCGGAGTCTCAAGGCTTGGTAAAAAGGTGATCGGTTCATTTTTTTCTCCTGTTCGCGGGTCTCGCCGGACAATCGGTTTCGGGTTTGGGAAATTATCCTCAAATCCCGGGCCAGGGTCAAGAGAATCGAATGCGGATTGCAAATGTAAATTGACGATTTACGATTTACGATTGACGAGTGAAAAAAACTCCAAATCAAACCGGCTTAACTCTTATTCCAATTCGAAATCGTCAATCGTCAATCTGCAATCGTAAATAAGCGACGGGTGCCTTTAATCGACGGAGCGGATTTTCGCGAGGAGTTCCTCCGCCAGGGCCATCCCGAGCTCGACGGCCGAGCGCACCGGCCCGGATTTTTCCCCCTGCGCCACGACGCGGCCTTCCGGGTCGGAGAGCATCCCGGAGATGACCAATTTTCCGGAGGCCTCGACCCAGGCCAGGGCCGCCGCCGGGGCGCGGCACCCCACCCCCAGGCGGTGCAGAAACCCCCTTTCCGCCTCCACCGCCTCCCGGCTCTCCCGGTGGTCCAGGGGCTCGAGCAGCCGGCGGACCCGGTCATTATCCTTCCGGATTTCCAGCCCGATCGCGCCCTGTCCGACGGCGGGGATAAAAGCGGAGAGGGGCAGGACCTCGGTGATCTCGGAGGAGAACCCGAGCCGTTCCAGCCCCACGCAGGCGGCGATGATGCCGTCGTACTCGCCGCGCTTCATTTTCCGCAGGCGGGTATCCACGTTGCCCCGGAGGGGGAGCACGGTCAAATCGGGCCGGGCCTTCAGGATCTGCACCTTTCTTCTCAGACTGCTGGTTCCGATCCGGGCGGCCCGGGGGAGGGCGGAAAGGGGAAGGCCGTCCCGCGTCAGAAGGGCGTCAGCGGGATTCCGGCGGGGAAGCACCGCCGCGATTTCCAGGGTCTCGGGAATCTGGGTGGGGAGATCCTTCAGGCTGTGGATGGCGGCGTCAATTTCTCCGGAGAGGAGGGCGGCCTCGAGCTCCCGGACGAAGGCGCCCACCGGTTGTTCCGGGGAGGGAGAATCCCATTCCGAGATTCGGTCTCCGGTGGTTTGGAATTTTTTAACCTCGAGTTCCAGCCCGGGATGCACGCTTTTCAGGAGAGCGGAGACCTCCTGGGTCTGTTTTAAAGCCAGGGGGCTTCCCCGGGTGCCCAGGCGGAGCTTACTCACGTTTTCGCGGCGGGGAAATCCGGCTCGGGAGGGATTTCAAGCTCAAAGAGCTTCTGAAAGGCCTTCAGGAATTGGGACCGGCCGTTTAAAAGGGCTTCCTCCCGGAGCGAACGGGTGGGGGCGAGCAGGAGCTTCCGGACCAGGGCCCGGGTGAGCCGGTCCAGGATTTCCGGGGTGAGGCCGTTGACCTGGCCGAGCTGGGCCAGGGTCCGGGCGAGTTCCTTCCGCCGGATGGCTTCGGCTTGTTCGTGTAGGGCCGAGATCAGGGGGGCCGCGGCCCTTTCCCGCTGCCAGCGGGTGAATTTTTCCGTCTCCCGGATAATGATGATTTCCGCCCGCTTGGCCTCCTCCATCCGGGATTTCAGGTTCTCCGCCCCGAGCTCCTGAAGGCGGTCGATATCGGCCAGGGTGACCAGATCCAGATTGCCGATCTCAGGATCGATGCAGCGGGGGACCGAGATATCCAGAATGAAAAGATGTTTCTTCCGGGTTTTCATGACCGGTTCCAGGTCCGCGAGGGAGAGGATGTGATGGATGGCGAAAGTGGAGGCGATCACGATGTCGGCGTGGCGGATCAGGCGGGGAATATCCTCGAAATTGCAGGCCCGGCCCCCGATCCGGCTGGCCAGCTCCGCTGAGCGGGCGAAGGTACGGTTGGCGACCAGGATCTCGCTGACCCCGGCTTTGTAAAGAGCCTCGGCCGCCTGCTCGGCCATCTCGCCGGCTCCGATAATGATGACCTGCTGCCGGGTCAGGTCGGGCTGATGGCGCCGGATGAATTCCACCGCGACCGAACTCACCGAGACGGCCAGCCGGCCGATCCCGGTTTCCCGGCGGATGCGCTTGGACACCCCGAAGGCCTGCTGGAAAAGATGGTTGATGAGCGGATCCACCACCCCGCCGTAAAGGGAAGCCAGGTAAGCCTGTTTGACCTGGCCGGAGATCTGGGTTTCACCGGGAACCATCGAGTCGAGGCTGGAAGCGACCCGGAAGAGATGCTCGGCCGCCTGGGTTCCGGAGAATTGGTAAAGCAAGGGGGTGAGCTTGGCCTGGGCGGTGGAGCTGTAACGGCAGAGAAAATGGGTCAGGGTTTCCCGGCAGGCGGGGACGTCATCGGCGGAGGCGTAGATTTCCATCCGGTTGCAGGTGGAAAGCAGGACCAAACCGTTGAGGGATTTCTGGGGAAGCAGGTCGGCCAGGGGTGACTCGGCCTGGGGCTGGGCCAGGGAAAACCGCTCGCGGACCCCGACCGGGGCGGTGCGGTGCGAAACCCCGATGACAAAAATTTCACTCATTCCGGCCTGCCGTCCGGGCCTCGATCCCGGCGAAGAGTTTTTCGATCCCCGTCTCGTCCCGGGCGGAAGCGAGTTTCAGGAGATCCGCGTCGAGAGCCTCCCGGATACAACGCCTAATCGTAGGAGGGCTAACCCCTTTAGTCAACAACCGGTCGCGGAAATCTCCGAGGAGAACGGTGAGTTTTTCGTATTCCTCCCCGATTTCCCCGGCCAGCCGGTCCCGGAGCCACTGGGCCAGGGCCGGGCAGCGGCCCGAGGTCGAGAACCCGATGGAGAGGTCCCCCCGCTCAAGCAGGGCGGGGAGGATAAAGTCGCTCTGGTCGGGAAGGTCGGCCAGGTTCAGGAGGCAGGGGAGGGCGCGGGCTTCCTCGACCAGGCCGCGGGTGACCCCGGGATCGTCGGTGGCCGCCAGGACCAGAAACATTCCCTGGAGATCCCCCCGGCGGTAGGGCCGGCGCTCGACCGTGATTTTCCCGTCCCGGGCCAGGCCTTCGAGGGCCGGAGAGAGCTCCGGGCTGACCACCTTAACCCGGGCCCCGGCCGAGAGGAGCCCGCGGACCTTGCGCTCGGCCACCTCGCCCCCGCCCACGACCAGGCAGAGCCGGTTTTCACAGTTGAGGTTGATGGGATAGTAAGGCATTATTTTAATTCCAGCTGGAAGCCCGGTTTCAGGTTCGAGAATTCCGGGCCCTCCTTTTCGGCGCGGTCAGTTCGTTCTCCAGAATTTCGGCCAGCAGGTGGGCGATGACCAGGTGGGTTTCCTGGATCCTCGGGACGGAGGGGGAAGGAACCCGGATGGCTTCCTCGACGAGTTTCCGGGCCGGGCCCCCGCCCGGGCCGAGGAGGGCGACGCGGCGGAGCCCAAGCTTCCGGGCGGTTTTCAGGGCCGCGAGGATGTTGGGGGATTTCCCGGAGGTGGAGATGGCGAAGGCGACATCCCCGGGCCGGCCCAGGGCTTCGAGTTGGCGGGAAAAGACCCGGCGGAAATCCCAGTCGTTGGCGATACTGGTCAGGCAGGAGCTGTCGGTGGTCAGGGCCAGCGCGGCCAGGGCTTTCCGCTCCCGGTGAAAACGGTTGACGAGTTCCGCGGCCAGGTGCTGGGCCTGGGCGGCGCTCCCCCCGTTCCCGAAGATCAGCACCTTGTTCCCGCGGGCCAGGGCCCGGCGCAAACAGGCGGCGACCCGGAGAATCTCCGGGGCCAGGGAGGGATCCAGGGCCAGGCGGGCGAGGCCCGCGCCGGATTCCGCGAGCCGCTTCCGGATGAAAGGAAGCCCGGGCCGCATTTCTTGACGGGGGGTTGAAATATTCTTTGGCATCACTATCTCCGTCGGAGAATCGGGAAAATTCCCCGGCTGGTTTGGGGGTTTCGGATCATAGGATTAAAACTTGTCGCTTGACTTCTCTTTCGCTTTCATTTAAAAAAATGGTAAAGGGTTTTTCTATAATATAAATCAAATCTAAATGCCGATCAAAGATATCCGGGACGAAAATTTTGAGGAGGAAATCCTCAAAGCCCGTTCCGCCCTGACCCTGGTGGATTTTTGGGCTACTTGGTGCGCCCCCTGCAAGGCGATCATGCCCCTGATCGAGGAGCTCTCCCAGAAGTACGAGGGCAAGGTGAGCTTCGCCAAGATCAACGTCGAGGACAATCCCAAGACCTCCAGCCAGTTCAAGGTCTTCTCGATTCCCAACCTCATTCTCTTCAAGGGGGGCAAGGTTTTCGCCCAGCTCGTGGGCCGGACCAGCCGGAAGAATATCGAATCCCTGATCCTTTCGGGTTTAAGTGAAGCCCGGACCGGGCATTCCTGAACCGGCGCGCGCCGTCCCTTCCTCCACTTTTATTTTTCCCAGATTAAACGGTGGCGAGAAAAACCGTTTTAACGGTTTTTCTCTTTTCTCTCGGGTTAATTTGAATAAATATTTCTGTTTATCTTTCTAATTATACTTCCCGGGTAGGTCCATCGCTCTCCAAACAATACTTGCTATCACATAAACCGGGGCGGCTGACCCGCAGGGTCTAGCCTTCGTTTAAAGAAGAACGATCATCGAGTTAGCCGAAAAGCCTGGGTTCAAAAGAGTTTGGCTCGCTCTTGACCTACCCGGGAAGTCTTTGATCTTGAGATTTGGTTGTTGGTGCTTGGCCGTTGGGATTGGCTTCGGCTGCGGCCTAGAACATGTAGCGCCGCATCCGGATGTTGAGGAGCAGTCCCACCGCGGCCAGGCAGGTGATCAGGAAGGAGCCGCCGTAGCTGAAAAAGGGCAGGGGCATCCCCACCACCGGGAGCAGGCCCACCACCATCCCGATGTTGAAGACCGATTGGATCAGGAAGAGCATCGCGATTCCGAAAGCGAGGAGGGAACCGAATCGGTCCTTGGCCTGGGCCCCGATCTGGATGGACCAGACGATCAGGGTGACGAAGAGGGCCAGGACCAAGATCACCCCGAGAAAACCGTGTTCCTCGGAAAAAACGGAAAAGACAAAATCCGTGTGCTGCTGGGGCAGGAATTTAAGCTGGGTCTGGGTGCCCTGGAGGTAACCCTTGCCGAGGAAACAGCCGGAACCCACCGCGATCTTGGATTGGATGATCTGGTAACCGGTGCCCAGGGGGTCGGCGCGGGGGGAGACGAAGGAGACGATTCTCTGCTTCTGGTAGCCTTTCAGGTTGGTCCAGAGGATAGGCAGGGCGAGGAGAAGAATGCCGATCACCACGATCAGGGTCTTGCGCTGCACCCCCACGAAGAGGCAGAAGGCCGCGCCCAGCCCGAGGTAAAGGAGGGCGGTGCCCAGGTCGGGTTCGAGGATAATGAGGGCGGCGGGCAGCCCGGTCAGGAAGCCGGGAACCACCAGGTCTTTCAGGCCGTAACCGAAATCCTGGGGATGATTCTGGAAGTACTTGGCCAGCATGACGACCAGCGCCAGCTTGCACGGCTCGGAGGGCTGGAGGGCCAGACCGGAGACGATAAACCAGCGTTTGACCCCGGCGGTTTCGGCGCCCACGACCAGCACGGCCAGGAGCAGGAGGAGGGCGGACCCGAAAGCCGGCCAGGCCAGCCTTTCCCAGATCCGGTAATCCATCAGAGTCATGGGGATCATCACCAGGAGCCCGATCCCGAACCAGGTGAACTGGCGCCAGGCCAGGGTCCCCGGGGGCCCGAGCGAGGAGGAGAAGGCGGCGCTCCGCAGGTTCCAGAGCCCGATACCGAAGATCACGAAGACGAGGATCAGGAGACGATAATCAAAATTGCGCCAGGCGCGTTTATCCAGCAGGCGGGCCATCAGTCGCCTCCTCCAGAGAGGGAAGAGATTTTCGGGGGGGAAGCCGCCGCGGGGGCGCCGGCGGGGTTCCCGCCCCGGCGGTCGAAATACTTCTGCAGGATCTGCCGGGCGACCGGGGCCGCGACCGA